>JBDSKY010000125.1:0-7327 GCA_039916675.1 Bdellovibrionia bacterium | reverse complement strand
GATACACGGAAAGACCATTACACGCCAAATCCGCTTCCAAGCCATGTCCTACCGCTTCGTGAATCATGGTGCCGCCAGCATCGGAAGAAATAACGACAGGCATAGTGCCAGCAGGAGCAGGCTTCGCTCTCAAAAGAATACTTACTCTCTGAGCGGCCTTCCGCCCAATCGACTCGGGGGTGACCTGATCAAGAAATTCCAAGCCTACGTAACCTCCGTCCGATTCGTAAGCAGTTTCCACTCTGCCGTTTCTTTCTCCAACAACCTGAACCATCATCTGCAGGTAAGTTTTTGTATCGTTTGCGGCGCTGCCATCACTATTTAAAATCAAAATTTTTCGCCGTGAATCGAGAAAAACAGAGGTGACCTGTCTAGACTCGGGTAATTCCGCTCGAGCAGCCGCTTCGGCTCTTTTAACCAAATCAATTTTTCCGGAAATAGGCATTTCGTGAGGAGGTTTCGCAATGTGATATTGGGAAATTTCTGCAAGAGGTTGCTTAGCCATACCCCATTCAATTTGATAATCACTGGACCGTGCTCCAGGATCAGGATGAACGGCTTCCGATAATGTTGTAGCTAAGTTTAATAAAGCAGTTTCAGTCAGATCAGTGGTGTAGCCATAAACCGAACGGCCTTTGAAAATAATTCTTAATCCAACACCTCTGTCGGTCCCTGTCATTATTTTGTCAATTCGACCCCCTTCAAAAAGGAGGCGATTTGACGTAGTTTCTTCGAAAAATAACTCAGCCAAAAATCCACCACGACGCATTGCGGTATTTAGGATTGTATCAATTCTAAGTCCGGAGATTCCAAATGCTTCAAGTTCCTGATTTAGATTCAATTTCATAAATTAGCTCTCCAAATTCCTTGAGGAGGTCTTCCACCTCCGTTAAAAAATCCACTGGAATCCTGAGTTCCAAATCACGATAGGGAGATCCGACTTCAAAATCGAGGGTCGAATAGCTAGTAATCCCTTCGTAGGACTCTAAGATAAAATAGATATAAGCTGAATCTTCTTTCCTTACTCGAATGGTCCGCTTTATAGTTTGACTATCTGCACTATTCATAAAATCCTATCTCACTTGATGAAATTTTCCAATCCCCTTATCATATACAAAGAGTGAAAAAAAAATACCTTCGACTAGACTCATCCCAATTCGTAACTGGCGCCTTTTTCTTCCTGATAATTTTCACAGGATGCTCGAGTGCGCAACTTGCTTCGTCCCAAGATTTACCTACCGCTTCGCCCAATGATTCGAAGGCAAAATTTACTCCAAAGCCGACTGAGCCTCCGTCCGACTTGGTTCTGAGCCATGACTCCTTTTCCGATTCCGGTCTCCATGCCGGTTCAGCTAAAGACAGTCCTTCCGCTGCATCTGCCAAACATGAGGTAGCAGATGATTTGCGCAAACTCATAACCGAGATGTCAGATAAAATCCAATCCCTCGAAACAAAACTAAGTAGCATGAACGACAAGATGGATGCCCAAAAATTTAACCAAAGCCTGGCTGCTCATTCTAACCAGGGCAAACTCACTGAAGTGGCTGAACTGGCTACTGACAACGCTGGCATTCCGATGGAGGAGGCCGCTCCCATTCCCTATGACCCTGAAGCAGGTTTCACGCAGGATATAGCTGTTCAGACTTTTCGCAAAGCTCTCATTATTTTCCAAGGGTTGAAACTGCCGGAGGCCACACTTGCCTTCTCCGATTTTCTGGAAAAATATCCCGATCACCCCATGGCCGGAGCCGCCCAATTCTATATTGCGGAAGCCTATATGAAGCAAAAAGAGTACAAATTAGCGCTTCAAGAATATCAAAAAATCTTAACTACTTACGATCGAAGTTCTCACCTGTCCGATACTCTGAAACAAATGGCAACCGCCGAAACTATTTTGAAACGAAGCGAAGAAGCAGCTCGGCATCGTCAGCTGCTGACTTCACTATTTCCATTGTCTCCCGCTGCCTCAGACGTTGAGGTCGCTTTAGAGACGACTCCGGTGGTGACTCCATCCCCCATTTTAACAGAAGTTCCGGTGGCAATACGGTCAGCAACACCTCCGCCTCATTCTGACTCAGCAATGAATGTTCCACCTACGGCACCACTTGAAGATAAGTCAGGAAATGAAAATAATTTAAGGAAACCTGGCGTCAAATGAAGCGCAACCTTCGCATCCATTTAACCAAAATTTTGGCCTCCTCTCTGCTTCCGGCTTTGCTTACATCGTTTTTTTCTCAAACCTCTCATTCGAAAACAAACCGAAGGCCTTCCTCTTCAACAGACTCGTCCGATGTTGAACCTAAAAAAAAATCCCGGTCCTCTGAATGGAAGCTACTTCCGAAGCAAAAGTGGGAGATATTCAATACAGGCCTAAATAAGAATATCTCTAATGCCGCCTTAGATAAAGACACCAAGTCAAATTTAAAAATTAACGCGGGCTTCGAACCTCAAGCAATACCGGCAACAGATCCAATCAAACCCCTGGGCCAAATTATAGGTTCTAGGACCGAGAGCCAATATCTATTTGCAGACGATTTAGTTTATATCCGCTCCAAAGGACTCATTCAAGTCGGAGATACTTATGGAATTACCGACGCCCCTGATTTGCTTAAATCTTCCAAATCCGACCGAACCGGGTACTCGTATCTGATTTTAGGCAAAGTCAAAATTCTCGCGGTCCGGGATGACCTTTTCCTCGGCAAGGTGATCTCGGTGAAAAGCTTTATTCCAAGAGGAACTCTCTTAATCCCTAATCCTCCTAAAATTTTGGACACCTTGCCCATAAATGGCCCGTCCGCCGTTCAAGGAACTTTGATCTTTGACCACCGTTTTTCAACCTTCACTTCTGCTCAACACAAGGAAGTGTTTATCGACCGGGGAAATACCGACGGGTTAAGGCCTGGAATGGTCTTTCGAGTTTATCAACACTACGATCCATCCAACGATAAGAAAATTTCCTCTTCTGAACTGATCGTAGATGCTGAACTTCAAGTAACTCAAGTCTCGGAGACCTTTTCGACTGCAGTTATTCTCGTAAGTAACACCCCCATTACTGAGAGCTCGTCGGCAATTCTGATGACCGATGTTTCGGAACTTATAAAAACTGAAAAGCATGAAACCAGAGGCGCAGAACTGGATAAGGTGGGCCAGGCGCTTCCCAAAGACCCACTTGAAGAGTTGGACAACCTAGATACTCTTCCCTCTCTAGGCCTGGGAGAAAAGAAGAAGCTGCATCAACTAGAAAAATGGCAAGCAAATCCTGAGGGAAATTCGTCAAAATTGGTAAAACCGGAAAACACACCCTCGAGCGATGCTACGACAGCTATTCCCTCTCTTGACGCAAATAGTGTTCCTTCGACAGATTCCACGACAAAAAATTCAGCCGATAATAACTCGGCTAACGCGACTCCTGCGGAGGTGCCAGTTTCCTCCGTAGAGTCAACTGGGCTAGAAGTCGCTCCCCCGCCTCTTTTAGGAGATTCCCCTCCTCCGCCTCCCATGGTCCCTGTAAAAGATGAATCAGCGCCTCTACCTCCCTCGGCTGCTGCCACCCAGGATGCTTCTTCAGCTCCGAAGACAGCGCCAAATAGTTCCTCTGAACCAGAATTACCGGCTCCTCCTCTTCCCGTGGAACCTTAGTAACCTGTCGGGCCGTCAATCAGCAGAGTTAAGGCAGTCTGCCGTTTTCGATTGTCTACTTGCCTAACTGCCATTGCGAGGGCCTTTCGGCTACCCACGAAAACGCAGAGCCTCTTAGCCCGGGTTAAACCTGTGTAGATCAAGTTTCGAAAGAGCATTTTAAAATGTTGTGTAGCGACGGGGATAATGACCGCATCAAATTCACTTCCTTGAGATTTGTGAATTGTGATTCCATAAGCGAGATTAATTTCTGTTAAATCTTCTTTTTCGTAAACAACCGGAGCCTGCTTACCGAACTGAATCAGGCAAGTGAACTCTTCCAAATCAATATCCACAATTTTCCCAATGTCTCCGTTATAAACACCTAGATCGTAGTTATTGCGCGTTTGGATCACTCGATCACCCACACGATAAATACGGTCACCAAATACAATTTGTTTAACGCCTGGACGTTCAGGATTAGTTTCATTTTGCAGGGATTTATTTAGATTAAGAGTACCTAACGTTCCGCGAATTTGCGGCGTTAAAATCTGAATTTCAACGTCCCGTCCAAAATATTCTGGAATGGTCTTTGAATATAATCTTAAAACAACGTCGAGACCTGTCATACCATAATGAAGTGCGGACCAGGGGTGAACTGACTTGACGATGGATTTCAGTCTTTCAATATCGCCCTCTGTTTTATGGAGCTGTTCGAGATTAACGTGCCTGAATTTATCCGGCACCACAAAAATCGGAGCTCTCATTTCCGACTCGCTACTAAATTCTTGAACTAATAATTTTTCAATACGAATTTCATCGCTGTTTTGGCTGTCCCGGCTCATGACACCAGTCAGCTGTTCTCCGGTCTGCACCACCTGCCGCTCACCCGAAGCAACAGTACGCTGCATTGCCAGCTTTGCTTTCTGAAGAAATTGAATCTGATCCTGCGTTGCCTCTTCGGCATCAATAAAAACGCAGCCGGCCTTATCTTTCCAAAGTTGGGGATGAGGAAGAGGTGAATCGATTTTAGGGATTTCCCCCTTATTGATCTGGTGGGCAAACCGTATAATCATGGATTCTTCGGCCTGACGAAAAATTTGAGTCAGCCGGAATGCCTTTACTCCCTGCGCTTGAAGAAGATCATAAAGCACATTTCCCGCGCCGACGGAAGGAAGCTGATCCGGATCACCAATAAATAAAACCTGAGCCGACTGAGGGACTGCTTTAAATAAGGCCGCAGTCAAATTAGTATCCAACATGGAGCATTCGTCAATAATTAAAAAATCAACGTGCAGGGGATCCTTTTCTGACTTCTTAAATCCCCCTTGCGTAGGATCCACCTCTAGCAGCCGATGAATCGTCTTGGCCTCTGATCCAATTACTTCACTCATTCGCTGCGCCGCTCTCCCGGTGGGAGCTGCCAAAAGCACGCGTTTATTCATCGCAAAAAGCAGTTTAACAAGAACTTTGGTCGTAGTGGTCTTGCCGCAGCCCGGCCCGCCAGTCAGTATCGAAAACGAGTGACTGGTAATCCCCACTACAGAGTCCTTTTGCTGGGTGCTGAGTTGGATCTCAGTCTTCTCACAATACTTTTGCACCCAAGACTTCACGCGATCCAAATCCAGCTCTAGCGACCGTCCCATAAATTCTTTGATTCGGGTCGCTATATATTGCTCGTCGAAATAAAGAGAATTAGAATAATAGGCGCGGATATCACTGGTTAAAACCCGCAATTTGATTTCATTGCGATTTAACAAATCACCCAAGAGTCCCACGATTCTCTCGGTGAGTACTGTCGCCTCTACCTGCTCCAGCTTTAGCAGTTCCGTCGCATTTTCAATAATTTGTTCTTGAGTTAAATAACAGTGACCTTCATCACGAGAGGAAGAAAGTACATGCTTGATTCCTGCCTCAATACGAGGGGATCCATCCAATTCAAACCCCATTGCCAAGGCGATCTTATCCGCCGAGAAAAATCCTATTCCATAAATGTCTTTAGCCAATTGGTAAGGATTCTTAGAGACAGTCTCAATCGCTCCGTTTCCATATGACTTATAGATTTTTACAGCAAAGAGGGTACTGATCCCGTACCCTTGCAGAAATAACATGACATCTCGAATAGACTTATGTTCCTGCCAGGAGGTCTTAATATCCAAGAGCTTCTTCTCAGCAATACCCGGGACTCCCAGCAGATCATCTATTCTATTTTCAAATACATCCAAGGTATTGTCTTTAAAAAACCTGACAATGCGCTGAGCAGTTTTAGGACCCACACCCTTAATCAATCCAGAGCCCAGGTATTTTTCCAAAGCTGCACTGGTAGCGGGCTTCTTTTCAACAGCTCGTTCAGCTTTAAATTGATCCCCATGCTTCGGGTGATGCCCCCAGCAGCCCCAAAACTCAACAGAGCTTCCTGCAAAAACCTTCGCTTGATGAATAAGGACCGTTGCAAGCCTTCCAGGTGAGTCAAAGGGAGCAACCTTTAAAACGGACCAACCATTCTCAGCATTATGAAATGTGACCCGCTCCACAACGCCACTCAGGCGAACACTACTGCTTTCGTTAGGCAACTGTGACTTTAGGTTCACCCGACAACGGCTCCTTGCCATAATCCGGATCAATAATTTCTATAAATCCGCATTCTTTCTGACAACACTTATGCATAAGGCCTGCACGTTTGGTGACCTTCTCCGTCAGTATCGGATACTGACATTGCGGACAAGGTTTTAAGATTGGTTTGTCCCAAAGGGCAAAATTACATTTAGGCCATTGATTGCAACTGTAAAAAAGCCGCCGGTATTTGGACTGCTTCTGCGCAATTTCGCCCTCTACACAGACCGGACAATGAATTCCAATGGTTACCGGTTGCGTGAATTTGCAATTTGGATAGTCACTGCAAGCGAGGAACTTACCAAACTTGCCGCTCTTTATGACCATCGGATTTTCACATTTTCCGCATTTTTTATCTGTGAATTCTTTTGGAATAATGACAATCAAACCCTGATCGTCCTTCTTGAAATCCTGGGTATTCTTACATTCTGGATAATTAGAACAGGCCAAAAACGAACCCAATTTACCCCATTTGATGACCATCTTATGACCGCACTTGGCACAGTCAATGTCGGTTGGGACCTCTTGGCGTTTCACATTTTTCATGTGTTTTTTCGCTTTTTCCAAGGTCTTTTCAAAAGGCTTCCAGAATTTCGATAAAGTTTTCTTCCAGTCCGCGTTGCCTTCTTCGATATCGTCCAGCTGATTTTCCATTGCAGCAGTGAACTCTGAATTGAGAATATCTGGAAACGAACCAATCAATAATTCAGTGACAACGGTTCCGAGTTCACTTGGATAGTACCTATTCTCACGTTTCTCCACGTACTCGCGGTCTTGCAGATTAGACAAAATGGTCGCGTAAGTGGATGGGCGTCCAATTCCTTTTTCTTCCAAGTCACGAATCAAGGAAGCATCTGAGAACCTTGCTGGACCCTGTGTGAAATGTTGAGTAGGCGTAATGCTTTGATTTGAAACAGTGTCGCCTTCCTTTATAGGAGGAAGTTTCAACGCCTGGTCTACCTCAGCCTTTTCGCCTTCATCTACGCTTTCTAAATAGACTGCAGTAAATCCTGGGAATTTGACGACTGACCCAGTTGATCGAAATTGATATTTATCTGCACCACTAATGTCGACCGCAGTTTGATCATAAACGACC
>JBDSKY010000124.1:0-2999 GCA_039916675.1 Bdellovibrionia bacterium | reverse complement strand
CCAACTGCACTCAAATTTGAACTTAAGGAGGATTCGGCCAATGAGAGATAACATCGGATTGGCGAGGTTTGCTACGTTCACTTTTTGATCGGTCTTACTGATTAGAAACGCTTTTGGATCTTTAATTCCAGTGCCTTTATAATTAAGATGCGTTCCGTTGATCAGATAGAGACTGGACTTCTCAGCAAGTCGTCCCAATTCCTCAGGCCTAATCCCTGTAGTTAACCCAAGTAGGGTTTTGTTAAAGACAGTTTGGGGTAAAGTACCTGGGGCTAGAATCTCGTTTAAATCGCCAATCTGGATCCAAGAGAAGTGCTTGGTCCGGCGCAAGTGTCCAACTGATGTTGCTGACTGAAGATATTTGGCCCGAACCATTTTGTAGAGATCAGATTGAATGTCTCTAACTCCGGTTAATTCTCCAAACAAACCTGGATAAATGGATGCAGCGTCTGTGGCATCGGCAAGCACCGCTGCTAGCTTCGTAAGGTTAGAAACCGTCTCAGCATGTAAGGCTAGTTTCTCCATCCAATTTTGGTATTGAGTTCGAAATACTCCCAACCTTTTAGGAATCTCGACATTGCCTAAAAGTTCGTACACAAAACGTCTCAGTGCTCCACGTCTGAGCCTCTTTTGTTCGCTAATGTTTTTGGTACCGGAAGAGCCTTCAAAGCCGTTTTCCCGCAACTCCAAGAGACTGAAGAAAAAGCCTAGCCGAAAGATGGACACCGGTTGCAGGCCTTGGGATGCTTCGCGAATAAACTGAGATGCTTTCTCATAATAGTTTTCAATCGAATACCAATCTTCGCCGGGCAATCTTCCGCTGCTTAAAATCTCAAAGTCCGATTGTGCAGCACCAAGAGCTGTATAAGGTCTTCGGTCTGCGTCTGGTTCGTGGGTTACTAAATTAAAGCTACGACGGGTCACTACCCATTGCTCTTTTTCAGTGTGTTTAAGCAAAAAGACCATCGTGCTTTCTGGTTTGCCTTCGGATTTTAAAATTTGATATCCGTTTCGAGAAGCCCACATGCGTTCATTGTGTAGATTGTTTCTTCTGCGGTTGGGCTCCCCCTTGGGTTTGTTAAACCGTGTGAGTGATTCTTGCTCTTTTAAACGCTCTCGCCTGCGTTGCTGCCTTAAGGTTGCTTGCTGCTTTTTATGAATCTGTTTTTCAGCTTCAGTCATCTCGCCCAGGGACTGACGCATTCGATTTAATGTCACGTTTGGGTAACCTGTAGGTTTTAAAGTCTGAGTGTCACGTAATTTCATTTTTTGTCCCATTTCGATTATATGGCATTTGGCACCGATCTGATCTTATTGTGACGTGACAAGTGATCATAGGATACATTTTTGCACATATTAAAATCTATATTTTAAGCTTGTTTTATACCGTAAGCGTGACAGTCACACACTTGAAGTTGAATGTCACGTTAATAGATTAAAAATTAAGTATTTTAATCTTAATTCTTAGCATTTTTTAAATTCTTATTTTTCTTCCAAAGCACAATTTGTGATGTCACACGAATGAAAAAAGTCTTTTAATTTTAAATAGTAGTGTTATTTTGTGATGTCACGTTTCACTTTAAACTGTGTCTGTCACGTTTCCGATACGTCTGCATGGACGCGCCACAGAATCAAAAAATCTTGGATCAAATTAAAACTTTGAAATGGAGTTCTCCAGTCGATTGGGTCAAAGAAGACCCCAAATTATTTTGCCAATTTTGTGAATTGCCACCCCTAGATCGTCGGAAAGCATTCCCTTATCTCAGTGATAAATTTTCTCTTAAACTGAAACCCAATGCCAATATCGGCGCCTTGTTTGCCGATCTCTCATCAGATCAGTGGTTAGAACTTTTTGATGCCTTGGGTATTGTCTCTTTAAAAACTGATCACAAGTGGGCATTGATACAATACAGGAGCACGTTCAAGGAACTGCCAGCACACCTAACTTCAACTACGTCCAGGTTAGCGTTAGACCCTTTACTTTCTGATGAACAAATCATTGAGTTCATCCTAACCAGGTCAGCTCCGCTGGTACGGTCACTTACTTTACTTTTTTCTTCAAAAATGGAAATTGCCAGGAAATGGTCGATTCTGAGTCAAATGGCCCAGCTTGTACCCAGCGAGCTTGCCTCCGCCAAAACACTTGCAACGGTAAATCAAATTCAAGTTACGTTTCAAAAACACCAACAGACACCACCAGATGAAATTAGGCGAGTGCTCGATTCTCTCTTAAGTCAGCACCGGAAAGATACTGAAGCTTTCACGAGTAAATATCTCCCAATCTTGCTGCAAGATGTTTTGGATATTTCCATCCTATACCTTCGCGTCAAAAAAGGCGGACTCAAACCAAAAAAAGATAAATCCAATCGGCCTCAGCTTTTCCAGGAAATTTATGAAGGTCGGGAACTCTTCAAACGAATGGTGATTTTTTTTGGAATCCAGTGGGAGGAGCTCGATGAATTTCCATTTCTGGAAAAGGTGTTACGACTCCAGCATTTAATCCAAGAACTCTTTGGGCAATCGGATTGGCCTAATCTTTCCTCAAAAAATGAGGTGTCTCCTTGATTTAAATTTTTAAAAATTAAAATTTTCGATTGATCCCCTTCTTTGGTCTTGATGGCGGTACGGCGAAGCCGGCGCGGCCACGGAGGGCCGCGAGACATCAAGGGACAACTGGATGGCGTCAGCTCATAGGAGAATTAAATTACGTAAAATCGAATACTGAAATATTGAAATCGGCCAATCAAGGTTATCGGCTTTTGAAAGAATCGAAAAAGAAAAAATCGGAGTTTAAGAAAATGGGAAGAGGCATTGGACAGATTGCAAGTTGCTGAGCCCTCAGAAGTCGCTTGAATAAGCCTTGATCTGCCGACGGCCTTGAAGTACTAGGAAGGTCAAATGCGAATAAATTTTGCCATTCTTCTTGCTCTATTTTCAACTACGCTTTCGTTAGCCGGAACACCGGATCAAGACCCAATTGTGAAGGAACGCCGAGAAAA
>JBDSKY010000123.1:0-2760 GCA_039916675.1 Bdellovibrionia bacterium | reverse complement strand
CGACGAAAGGGAATCTCAAAGGCATTTGCAATCTTTTCAAAATCTGGAAAAGCAAGACCGCTTTCCAAGCCACATCCAACTACATTATCGGGAAAGTAATTTTGCTGAGTCTGGCGAATAGAATGATAACCCTTATTATTTAAAACGAAAATTTTTATGGGAAGACGGTGAGTGACGATCGTTTGTAGTTCCTGCAAATTTAGCATGATACTACCATCCCCGGCGATGCAAATCAGCCTTTTAGGGCGCAGAGCAAAGCAAGCTCCAATGGCGGCAGGTAGATCATAACCCATAGAAGCACAACCTGAATTTGTGTATAATCTTTGACCTATTTTAATGTTCGCAGCCTGAAATGTGGTAACACAAGCGGTTCCATCACCTGTTACGATCAACTCATTCTCTTCTAGTTGCTTAAAGAGCGATTCAACGAAACAGTAAGGATTTACCCGGTTTTGAATTTTCCAATATTCCGGTAATACTACCGGATATTTATCTTTTCTGATCAAGCACCATTTTAAATAATCTTTATGAGAGGAATTTGTACCTGAAGAATTCAGACTTATAATCATCTGCAGAAAATCCTTCAGATCCGCATGAATTGGAAGATCGGTCTTCAACGTCGGCTTATGAAGTTCCGCAGGATCAATATCCACATGGACTTTAAAAGCCTCTCGAGCGAAATTTTCCCATCCGTAACTGATCTGCCTGATATTTAATCTGGACCCTAGGACTAAGAGAAAATCTGAATTTTGGACTGCGAAATTCCCGGCACGATCTCCAATAGTACCGGGTCTTCCCACATAACAGGGGTGGTCGTTCCAAAGAACATCATGAGCGTTCCAAGCCGTTGTCACCGGTATTCCAAGAGTATCAACAAATTGCAGGAACTCCTGATGAGCTTTAGCCAATCGGACACCTGAACCAACTAGGATCACAGGACGCTTTGCCTGTTTCAATCGCTCAAGCACTTTATTGCACACAGATTTTAAGGCAGCTTGAACGAGAGGGGTAGAAGTCTCACTGGATTTTTCAGAAAGGGGGTCAAATCCCTTACATTTTTCGGGCTCAATTAAGGTGGCCTGAACATTCATCGGAATATCGAGCCAAACCGGTCCAGGCCTTCCCGCCGTTGCCAGGTACAGGGCTTTCTCGAGATGATAGCGAATCGAACTGGGATCTGAAATAATTTCTGAATACTTGGTGATAGAAGCCACCATTTGAATGATGTCTACCTCTTGGTCCCCAAGTTGCCGTAAGGGCAAATCTGTGCTTCTGACAAGAGTTTCCCATTTGACCTGCCCAGAGATAACCACCATTCCCAAGGAATCGACATAAGCTCCGTAGACCCCGGTAATCGCATTAGTTCCACCAGGCCCAGTCGTGACATTGACCGCAGCTAAGCGGCTAGACATCCTGAAGTAGCTTTCTGCTGCCATGGTGCAGGCTTGCTCGTGGTGACAGCAAATGTACTGAAGCTTTTTAACGCGCCCAAACGCATCATTTAAATGCATTGCCCCACCACCGGTGACCATGAAGACATGCTCAATTCCTTGGCGGGCTAAAGTCTGCGCGATATAGTCGGCAACTCTGATTTTCACTTTGTTACTATTCAAGCATGATACACATTAATCTTCAATTGAAGATCGCCTAAAAAGAAGCAAATTTGTTTTGTAAATCATCAGACCAAGTAGAAGCCAGCCGAGCGATTTTCCAAGCTGGGCCCAAAGCGGAATAGAAGCTTCGGTTTCCAGCATGACCTGAGAGCTTCCGGGCGGCACTAGAATTCCCACTAAAGCTCCGTAAACTGGGAATACCGGAAGTACCTTCTTAATCCCGTTTTCCAAAAAATATGCGGACCATTGACTTGAATAATTTGTAGAAACAACAAGTGGACACTCCGCCTCGGTCTTGAACCGAATTTCAAAAGACTGGCCCCTTGAATTAGAAGTTACGTCAATTACTTGAGAGTTTTTACAAGCGGATTGACTCGGCCATTTAAGAAGCCCCGGCGAGATCGCGACATCATCTTGAATCAAAAATCCGGTGCCTCTCGCAATTTCGAGATTTTTCGTACTTTCCACTAGTTTTTCAAAATCTTTTACCGGTTCTAAAGAATTTACAAACCAAGCCTGACCAAAGGTATTTCCCCAAGGAGTGACCTTAAGCTCCCCGGAGGCTGTAAGTTTCAGATTGTATTTCACATTATAAAGTTGCCGAAGAGTCTCAAACTTGGGGAGGTCCAAATTGGGGTTGAGATTGGTAAAGGTGGGGTCATAAGGGGCTCCGTCCAATGCTAAAAGGAGTTGGAGATACCTTCGAAGGGGAAATCCATAACCGGACACCGAAGATATACCGATTCCAAATCCAGTGTTGGTGTCGAACTGAGGTATAACAAAACCCAAATAACCCCGCGCGAGAGGGGAGTTTAGCTCAGGAGCTTGGGCAACCACGAGGTCATGAATTTTTGCTGATTCGACCATCAAACTATCTGCCTTTAGAAAGCCAAGGCGCCGTTCTCCAAAAGCCAAAACACTTCCAACACCAAGAATAAAAATCAGTAACCCAGCCGAAATCGGCCATTTCTTGAAAACCAAATAAATGCCAACCTGAATTGCAAGACCAATCCATAGAACTATTTCCCTCTGAAGCGGACTCAAACAGTAAAGTACGGCTCCAATCCCAATACAAAATAAACTCTCCAAAAATCTAAATTTAAATCGCTTTATTTCGGAGATGTTCAAAAAAGCGGCTGCTGCAAAG
>JBDSKY010000122.1:0-9319 GCA_039916675.1 Bdellovibrionia bacterium | reverse complement strand
CATAAAGTGAAACGGCTCTATTCCGTCACGGGACCCATGGTATGTGTTTGGGAAACCCCGACTGACTTAGACTCTCAGCTTTATTCTAATCAGGATCAAGACCAAATGGAAGTGTCTCGTAAGACCTCTGTTCATCCGGGAGTTGCTTCATTTAGGGGCCTTGATGGCGTTTTTCAAGACCATTATCGACTTGATTGCCCCTATTTAATCCCACCTGCCGAAATAGGACCGGGCGGCCCATTCGGTTGGCTTTTTCTGGCCCATCAAAAAATTAACCAAATCGATACTTTAAAGCAGATGGTCCAAAAATGGAGCCTTTCTCGGGGAGAAAGCGGAGTATTTGGACAGAGGCTCACCTTTCAACGATTTCCCGCTTTTGAGTATCAGAAAGTTTTAACCAATGGATGCTCTCATTGGGAAATCGCAGGCAATGGATTGTTAGATTTGGGTGCGACCAGCAACGAATTTATTCTTATTCCCGATGGACTTGCAGAGGAGCTCAAATCCACCCCCTCTAAAATAGTTCAGTTTCTAGAAAACAAAAGACCACGTCTAAACACCTGTGATCCTCGCCTTCTCAGCGAAACTCAAATTCAAACTCGATCTCAGGTTGGAACTGACGGGCTAGTTTACTTCTACCCAGAAAACGGAGAATCATGAACTTAATAATTACTTTACTCATATTCACTGCCACAGGGCTTTCGCCCAATGCACTTGCAGTCGTTGGGGGGCCGCTCATGAATCGCCCCACCGGAGTAGACTCAGGGATTGCACCGTTTGCCGTAGATTTTTCGGGCGAAACCCATCCTCACGTGCCTAGCCTCAATGAGGAAGAAAAAGCAGAAGAAATTTCCGAAGAAGATTTAGAAATTGCAACTTCAGTCTCTACTGTGAACCATCCTTCCCCAGAGCCTGCTGAATCTTCAGCTGTACCTCCAACTGCTCCCGGGCCAATCCCCATGGGAACAAATCAATCTCCCTCAAATACTCCCGTGAACACCGCATTTGACACCAGGTTAACCGCAGAAGGAGTGAAACTCAGCAGGTCCAATCGACTTGCCGGCTTTGGAGAAAATGAAGACCTCAAATCGAATAGTTTTTTTCCCCGTCTCTGGGAAAGAATGAAATTCAAAAATTGGGATGGCGCCGCCGGCTTTTCCAGGAAGATATCCTGTGTAGATTTTGCAGGAACACATGCTGGAAATAAGGTTTATTTTAAAGCCGAAGGCCGTGGCGGCAGTGGACGTTATATCCATTCTTTAATCTACACTTTGAATGCATCGTTCGATAGTCCCGAGGCCAGCGGCAAACAATATGAAATGTCGCGCAAGGGAAATGGAAAATTTTCGCTTAAATTGCCTCCTCTGCGTGATGATGTTTCTTATGTCCAGTTGACAGTCCTTCTCTTGACCCGAGACCTTGAGAATCCTAGATTGGTAGCTAGACGGGACCTCACATTTCTAGTCGCTCGCCCCGTGATCTTAAGCGTTTCCAACAGTTTAGAAGCCAAGCAAAAAGAATGTTACCAGCGATTTCTTCCTTACCCTTCGACTATGGGAATCCTCTCTAATGGCAGCGCAAATCCGAGTAAAATAGAAATTCAACAGGCAACCCAAAACTCCTGGTCTCGCATTAACGGCTGGCAAGTAGGAGTATTCTTCTCACCTTTCTCTTTTCTCACTGTAGGGAACTTATTTTTCTTTAATTTGAGCTACTTCCAACAAACTACAAAAAAAATCGTTGAAACAGTGGCCGTCTCAACCGATTTTCGACTTGACCCAGGCGAATTCATGCAAATCTATACTCAGCCTACTCGTTATATAACACCTTATGACGCAACGCTGGTCGAAGCCTGTGGTGAAACCCGCAAAGTAGATGGTGCCTACATGTTTCAATGGTGGGGATATTCCTATATTCCATTTCCTATCAAGCTAAACCAACACGAGTTACCTATGATCGAAAACATTGGTGCACCGGCGGTGAATACTTGTCCTGAGGAGCTCACTCCAAAAGTCGGAGATCAAGCAATGGGCAGCTACGAGTTTCGTAGTACCATGTAGGCAAACTCTGCCTCTTGGCCTTAGCCCTATTTCAGCTCATAATGAGATGAAAGTGAGGCTCAGCAAATGTCACCGGCGATTACATCGGCCACTTCAAGTAGTTTAGTAGCTGAAGAGACACGACTGAAGAACTATCGGGACCGCTTGCAATATGCAAACGAAGTGGAACTCCGAAACATGGAGATTCAACATTCTCAGGACCTAGCTCGCCTTTCAGCGCACTTTGGCACCGAGGTAGACAACCTTCGTGAGGCCTATGAAGTAAAAATCTCTCAAGAAGCCGAACAGATGGACCATAAACTTCGTCAAATTCAGTCTGATAAGGAACAACAACTCAGCGAAGAAAAACATCAAGCGGACGTTGAACTAAATAAAATTAAAACCGCACATCAAGACCAAGTGCGCGAGTTTAAAAAAGTTTCTCAGGGAGAGATCGAAACCCTTCATAAAAAGTTCCAAGCTTCTTCATCAGCACTCCATGAGCAAGCTAAAAAGTCTGGCATTAAAGAACCGCGAACCGAAAGAGGAGAGAGACCTTATGAAAAATGAACCTATGATTGAAAATCAAACAGAATCCCGCCCCGGCGAGCAACAAGGCATTCCTATTAACGGGTTTCAACAAATTGTGGAAATGTTGAAAATAGCCGACCCTCAATTTCGTGAATCACTTCTTCGACGTTTGTCCGTGCGAGACCTGGCTTTGGCAAACTCTTTGCGTCGAGACTTAGAAACTCTAGAAGTCGAATACTAAAAACGCAAGACTTACACGTCAGAAATTAAACCGTAACGAAGTCCTCTGCTGCTGACTTTACATTCTTTAAAGTCGAGGATTTCCATCATTCTCCAGAGAATCATGGCTCCTGCCAACAGCACATCCGCGCGCATAGGTTCCATACAAGGAAGCTTGCGTCTTTCTTCTACCGTGCGCCATTTCAGCTCTTCGACCATACGATGAACGTCCCCGCGGCTCAAAACTGTAGCGTCAACTCGGTTTGAATCGAATTCTTTGAGGTCCAAGTGCCAAGCGGCAAGAGTAGTAGCAGTTCCAGCAACGGCAACTAAGTCCGCTAGCTCGGGCTGTGTTTTTCTCCAGGGAATGAACGATTGCAGCGCATGATCCACTGCCTCCTGACAGGCCCAAAACTCATCATCTGTCACAGGATCGGATTTAAAGAATCGTTCTGTGTATCTCACGGACCCCAGATCTATGCTCTGTCCTCCATGACTGGAAATAATTTCAGTGCTGCCACCGCCGATATCAATCACAGCGGCTTTGTCCCTATCCATTTCAGGCAATAAGCCTCCTAAAAAGGTGTAATGGGCCTCTTGATCTCCAGAGATCGTACGAAAGGAAAATCCAAATTTACTTTTGATCTTGTCAAAGAACTCGGCACTGTTCTTCGCATCCCTGGCCTGACTGGTAGCGACACAAACCGTCTCAGAAGGGTTGCCTCCCACTAACTGAATCGTCTCAGCATAATCCTTTAGACACCACAGAACTCTTTCCATAGGCGCCAATTGCAGCTGACGGGTCTGATCCACACCCTCCCCCAACCTCACCACGGTGGCTTCATCACGAAGTACACGAGTGATGGCCTTTTCCTTAGGATCCCATTCTACAATTAAAAGAAGACAAGTATTCGTTCCCAGGTCGATAGATGATCGAATCATAATTTAGTGAAATAATCCCTTCAGTTTGTCTTTCAACTCCGAAGGTATTTCCTTCGGTGCTACCCTATCGATAAAAGTTTCTGCCTTTTTCCTAACTTCATCCTTGGCCTTGCCCGCCATCGCATTACCAATATTATTTAAAGCCACCTTAGACAAATAAGCGGGAACTTCCACGTAAGAATAGCAAGGGGCCATAATCGTACAATTCGCGTTAACAGTAAAATGAACCGGAGCATTCCCTTCGGCAAACACATGGGGAACCTGAATGCCAGCTTCATCAATACTGATATCTCTTAAATGAGTGAGATTATAGGTATCAATTACTTCCCAAACAGTGCTCAAAGAATAGTCCTTGATCCCAACAGTAGTATTGCCTTTTAGATCAATTCCAAGGTTCGGTGTAGCCTGAGCGATCAAATTAGGTGCATGGAATTTCCGATCTGCAATCGTGAAGTCTGAAGTTACAGTTTCATATTTGGACTCATGATTCGGGAGATGGGTGAGGGTTTTTCCTTTGAGGGCAGGTATACGGTCTCCCAATTTTCCTAAAGATTCATTCACCGCGTCCTTCACCATTTTCATAACATCAATCGTTGCAAAAACCGCCTGATTCACCTTCATATTGCCAGTGCCGCTGATTGCAGCCATCGCAGCATCCGGATTGAAACTAGATCCTTGGCCCCGGAAGGTCATATTAGCTTTACCAGTTAAGGTGTTCTTAAAAAGAGCCATCTGAGATTCGATAGCCTGGGCCATGTCTAGATCTGCGACCTGGCCAGTGAAAGAATAAACAGGGGTCTTAGTCCTGAAATTCATTTGTGAGGTCGCTTTCACAGCCCCTGAAAAAACTCTTAAGCCACAGCTTTTAAAGTCTGCAATCAGATTTTTGTAACCCAAGCTACAACCTAGGTCTGTCATTTTGACATTATATGCCTTCAATAATTTCATATTGAGTGCGAGATTAATCTCGGTTGCAGCTAGAATCTTGTTTTCTCTAAGTGGACTTAACATCGCGTCATAATCACTGATGGGTTTTGTGTTCGAAGCAGTGGCGGCCTGTTGTCCTTCAGAAGTAGGACTTGCTTGAGTATTAGCCGCAGTTTTCTTATTTGGCGGCGGAAACTCAATCAACTGATCCAAATCCATCCCAGTAGAGGTTACGGAAAAATCCATCTTAGGACGAGAGAAAGATAAAATCCGACCCTGAATTTTGAGTTCATTCCCCGGGGCAGTCATCGTCATTAAAAGGTTATCCACTTGATCGGTAGAAATACTTACGACACCATCAAATTTCGGATTGGTCTTTAACTTTGGCAGTTTCGCATTCAAAGAATTCACTAGTACTTTACCACTATAGGCGGGCTGCTCGGACGTTCCTTTGAGATTAAATTCCATCTGAGCAAAGCCGCCAAGATCATATTCTTTCAAAAGAGGAATCAACTCTGCCCAAGGCTTAAGCTGTATTTCGTTCGTTTTAAGCGCTAAACCCACCACGGGAGTAGTATTTAGTTGATTTACAACCCCTTCCGCCGTGAGCTCTGCATTGAAAAATCGAGCTCTAAGTTGTTCAATTTTTGCTTGGGTCTCAGAGCCCACTAATTTCAGTTCTGCATTCGCAGGAACCCCGGCCTTTTTTTCGAAAAAGCCCGGGACCGCAATTGCTAAACCATCGAGGTCTAGATTTGCCGTGAACCGAAATTGGGGACTCTCATTGCCCATCATTCGGGGAGTTGCCAGGCCTTTCAGCCTCGCTGGCCCTCTTAAGCTGAACAATTTTCCCATCCGTGTATCAAGATCGGCCCAAACTTCTATTTCCGTAGGATGGGACAAAGAGATATCTTTCAAAACAAAATTTAAATCTTTAACATCAGACTTCAATCCGGTCAGATCATCTCGATAATTAATTAAGGCATGATTCAACTCAACACCTAGACGTGCGTTAGAAACCATTGCCGGTAAAGCGCCCGATTTCTTCTGAGAGCTAGACTCCGTGGAAGCCGAGGTGGGAATGGGAGTCGGTGCTGGTCCAGCTGAACTTTTCTCCGAAGAGGGAGCAGCAACTTTAACCAAAGACATAACATTCAATTTGCCAACTCGACTTTTAATCACGTTCACAGTCGGCTGATCCATTTTAAAGGTTAGAATGGGTGAACCTGACAAAAGGGACACAAACGGAACATGGAAAAAAGCATCGTTTACGCTAACCACTTCGTTTCCTGCTAGATCCCGAAGCTTTAAACCACTCACTGCAATTCGAACTTGGCCCCAAAGCGAAAGCGATAGCTTCCCTAACTCCAGAGTTCCATTCATCTTTTGATTCGCGGCTTCTACAATTTGGGGACGATATTTGTCAACATCCACGACTAGCGGAATAACAAGCGCCGCACTGATCAATAAAGCCAATAAAACGCCAATAAATTTCGCTAATCTCTTCACACGTTCACCCCAATAGTTTTTTCTTGATCAATTCTCCCAACATTCCCGGATTCGCTTTTCCGCCCATTTCCTTCATGACCTGGCCGACAAAGAAACCCAAAAGCTTATCTTTGCCTCCCCGAAAGTCTGCTGCTTGTCCGGGGAACCCAGCTATAATTTTATCAATAACAGGCTCAAGGGCGCCTGTATCACTCACCTGCTTCAAACCTTCGCGATCCACAATAGCCTGTACCGAGTCGCCCGACTTCCACGCCGAAGAGATGACCTGCTTTGCAGCAGTACTGGAAAGCAGTTTTCCCTGAACTAGGCGAACAATGTCGGCAATATGGGCAGGTTTAAGCTTACTAGTCTCAATTTCAGTACTCGATTCGTTGACAAGCCGAGCGACCTCACCTGCCATCCAATTTGCTGCAGGTTTGGCGGCTGTTTTAGAATCGAGGCCTCCTTTAACAAGATCTTCAATCACTTTCTCAAAAAACTCCACTAGTGCTTTTGACCCCGTTAAAACACCGGCATCATAAACAGAAAGGCCCAGCTCATTGATGAGGCGATTGCGCTTTTGTTCAGGTAGCTCGGGCAATATTGCACGAACTTGCTCAACGAATGCTGCGTCAAGCTGAAGCGGAATTAAATCCGGCTCTGGAAAGTATCTGTAATCGTGTGCCTCTTCCTTAGATCGCATAGAAATGGTGATATTTTTATCCGAATCATAAGTTCGTGTTTCCTGCACAATTTTGCCGCCCGATCTTATGACTTCAATTTGTCGGGCTATTTCGTAATCAATCGCCTTTTCAACGAAGCGAAATGAATTTACGTTTTTAATCTCCGCGCGGGTTCCAAACTTAGTGGAGCCCTTGGGCATAACGCTGATGTTCGCATCGCAGCGAAAATTTCCATCCTGCATATTTCCGTCACAAATACCCAGATACGTCACGATAGCGTGCAAACCTCTGAGATAAGCACCCGCTTCTTCCGAAGTCTTCATATCGGGACCACTCACAATCTCAATCAGAGGAACCCCGGCACGATTGAGGTTTACCAAAGAGAAGCCCGCCATATGGACGTTCTTTCCGGCATCTTCTTCCATATGAATACGTTGAATTTCTACTTTTCGAGCGCCAGCCTTAGTTTCAATTTCTAGATACCCATGTTCACAAATGGGCTTATCAAATTGGCTAATCTGATAACCTTTGGGAAGATCGGGATAGAAATAGTTTTTTCTGGAAAAAACATTGTGCATATTAATTTTGCAATGAGTTGCCAGCCCCGCTTTAATCGCATATTCCACTACTTTTTGATTCAATACGGGCAATGTCCCCGGATGCCCTGTACACACAGGACACGTATTTGAATTGACATCAACGTCAGCGACAGATTTGCCATCAGGCATGCGCGCGCGACAACTGCAGAAAATTTTTGTATCAGTCGAAAGCTGACAATGAACTTCTAAACCAATAACTGCTTCAAATTCAGGATGCATAAATTACAATCTCCCTGCTGTCGAGCCTTTACCTAAACCATTAAACAAGGCCTGAGCTACGGAAAACATACGATCCTCCTGAAATAGAGGCGCCATTATATGAAAGCCAATGGGTAATCCCTGGGCATCATGACCGCAAGGCACACTCATCGATGGTAAACCTACAAGATTGGCAGGGATCGTGAAAATATCATTGAGATACATTTGCAGAGGATCCTTGGTTTTCTCTCCCAACTTAAACGCTGTCGTTGGCGCAACGGGACCTACAATCAGATCCACATCTTGAAAGGCTGCATCAAAATCCTGCTTCGTTTGACGTCGAACCTGGCATGCCCGCTTGTAGTAAGCATCCGTGTACCCACTGGACAAAGCAAAGGTACCCAGAATAATTCGGCGCTTTACTTCGGCGCCAAAGCCACTGCGAACTGCCTCATAAAAGCCCGTCAGGTCTTTCGCTTCGGCAATATCCTTAGGGCGAACTCCAAATCTCACCCCATCAAATCTAGCAAGGTTTGCCGAAGCCTCACTGACTGCAACAATATAATAAATAGCAACCGCATACTGAGTATGAGGTAAAGAGATCGGTACCAATTTAGCCCCTTGAGACTCCAGCCATCTTAATGAAGCTTGAATAGCCTTTTCCACATCCGGAGCTAAGCCACCAATGAAAAATTCCTTTGGAATGCCCACTCGAAGCTGGTTCAAATCCGCTGGTTTCTGCAAAGCTTGAAAGGACCGCGACGCTGGCATTGAGGCCGTTGTTGAGTCCATTGGATCAAAGCCCGACATCACGTCAGTCAATAAAGCAGCATCTTCCACTGTATGAGCAAGCGGACCTACCTGATCCAGCGATGAAGCAAAAGCAATTAAACCGTAACGACTAATTCTGCCATAGGTAGGCTTAACCCCAATAACCCCGCAATAACTTGCAGGGAGTCTGATAGATCCGCCGGTATCTGAGCCAAGGGAAGCTACGCAAAGCCCGGCCCCTACTGCCGCTGCTGAACCTCCGCTGGATCCCCCAGGGACTCGGTCCGGATGAGTGGGATGTTTCACAGGGCCGAAAGCTGAATTCTCGTTAGACCCACCCATAGCAAACTCATCCATATTCAGTTTGCCGAGGCTAATGGCTCCAGCTTTTTCCAGCCGGTCGACGCAAGTAGCAGTGTAAGGGGGAATATAATTTTCGAGCATTTTCGAACCACAAGTAGTTCGTACCCCGTCCATTGTAAGATTGTCTTTAATCCCCAATGGAATTCCAAGAAGAGGCATTCGGTCGCGAGGTACTTTTCCTTCGCGCGCCAGAACTTTATCTGCCCCTTTAGCTTGCTCCATCGCCCGTTCTTCGCAGAGGAGCAAGTATGCTCCCGTTTGACTAGCTTTAGCTGCGGCAAGATAATCTCTGGTCAGCTCAACCGGGGAAAGAAGCTTCTTGTCAAAAGCATCATGAATTTGTCGAATCGTTCCAAACTTTTCTGTTAAATTTCCGGGGGACATATTTTACTTCCTTACTAAAGAATTGGAGGAACTTTAAAACCATCAAAAAGTACATCAGGGGCATGACGAAGCACCTTAGGCTTCCCACTTTCGTCACGGGGAAATGGCTTGGCCTCGTCTTTACGCAAAGGTGCTGCAAGATTTACCAGGTCCAGCAGCGAATGAGTCATGGGTT
>JBDSKY010000121.1:0-4797 GCA_039916675.1 Bdellovibrionia bacterium | reverse complement strand
GCGCTCAAAGGTTCGCAAAGAATCCGACATCCTCTCGAAGGGATATGAGAAGGTTTGAGCAACACAAGCACTGTCCACTACCACTTTAGGACTGATTAGCCGGTGTCCACAGAGCGGAAAACTGAGGTGGCATTCTCCGGTGTCTATTTCTCCTCTATCGTTTACTAACACTTAACTTTCGTCCTTTCGTTAGTCTTCTGGTAAACAGAGCCTTTATTCTCTAAAAGCTCCGGGTTTTAACCCGGTGTAGTTTACGTGATTTTCTCAGGGCAAAAGCTCCTACTACCCAAGGTACGGGCATTTGTAGACCATCTTATCACTCAGTTCAAGAACTCGCAGTGGAGATTCAAGGGAAAGCTTACCCAACAATAGCAAAAATTTCTGAACAATTCAGATCAGGCATCACCTAATCCTAAACTTCAACTAACATAAAAGGTAGGATCTTTGGTGGTGATTATGAAACTAAAGACGGCACTGGAGTAAGAGACTACATCCCTGTGGTTGATCTGGCTCAGGGGCATATAGCTACTCCACACAAGTTGGAAAAAGACGAAAAATTCACCGGCCATAAAGCCTATAACGAAATGGCTAAAGCTAGTTACAACTGGATAGTAAAGAATCCAAACGGATATATCTAAAAAGCGTGACTCAGAGAAGAGCCCTACTATCTAGGTAAATTCAATTTCAATTATTCTCCACCCAGAATCCATTTAAGGTTTCTATTACGAGCCGACCCAATCCTTGGGTCGGCTCGGCACTTTGATTGCAGACTATAACCCATGATATCCAAGGTCGCTTTATCCATTTTACTTCCTGCTGTCCTTACAAACTCCGGATGCAGTTCAGCTCCTATCGGGCGAGTCGTTGAAACCGATAAAGGAAATTTGGAGGCAATCGGCTCTGCAAAGGGCGAACCAGATGCGCGGATTACCGCTTTAGACCAAGCGACAAGTTATTGTTCTCTAAAAAATAAAAGGCCAATTTTTAAGGAAGACGAATTAAAAGAGAACATCCATAGCAGAAAGTTCAATCTCAACTTGAAAAATCTCCCTGTGATCGGCAAGGCCTTTAAGGGCGATGATAAAACACAAGTAATTATAGCATTTCGATGTACTGGAAAATCTAGCTGATTATCACTCCACCGCTGATCGCTTCTCTCAGAAGGTACCCAGCGATGGAGTAACTCCATTAACGAGAAGTCGCACTACTCTTCAAAACCCGAACTAATCGGAAACCAATGTCTCGACCCGAGTAATCAGGTTTATGAAATGCTCGCAAAGCCGAGCGGCAATCTTTAGATTCTACTAAGAAACTACCGCCACGTACTACTTTATCTTTGCCGGATTCAGCACCCTTGGGATTGACTTCGGCAGTGGCTGGGTAAAGTCCAAGCCAATCTTGAGTCCATTCCCAAACTCCGCTTCGATACACTCTAAAATCATTGGAGGACTTATTAGTACCTTCCACCGAGTAAGGAGCTTTCAGCTCAAAGCCCATAAAACGATCTAACTGGGAACTGTCTTCGCCTGAAACGAAAGCGGTTTTTGTGTCACCTCGTACGGCGTATTCAAACTCAGCCTCGGTTGGGAGTCTGTAAAAGAAATCAGAATCTTCAAATTCTTTATTTACTCTTTTTACAAACTCATTTGCATTTTCCCAAGACACTTTTTCCACAGGAAAACCCTGACAGATGGCAATCTTCTTACCTTTCACCAAAATCTTTTTAAAAGAATCTTTACAATATTTTTTCTTCTTGAACTGAGATGGATTCTTACCCATGACGTTTGCGTAAGTATATTGTGATACCGCATTATTCATAAATTCAAATGAACTCAGTGTTACTTCATGTTGTGTTTCAGGAGCTTCTCGATCCGCCTCTGATTCAGGACTCCCCATAGTGAAGGTTCCACTCGGAATTTCAACAAAAGTCCCTAAAATATCTTCGTTCAAAAAACTTTTCTCATTCTTCATGAATTGGAAGAAATCAGCCCTATAATCTTTGGGAGCTTCGCCGAAATAGCCTATCTCCATGCGTCTTCTCAAATAGTCGAGCTCATGATCTGACTTCTTTATTCCATCTTTTTTGCTTTTCAACATATGAGCCAAGTGTGCTTTAATTGGCTGCGAAGGGACCTTCAATTGATCGGTCAATACTTCCCGAAGAACCTGAAGAACATCAAGGTCAAGTGCGACCTTGCCAGATAGTCTTTCTTTATTTAGGTTTTCAAGTTCTTCTTTGACCTTAGCAACTCGTTTTGATTGCGAATATCCTTTGGCTTTATTGTATGCATTTAATCTCGGAACAATTTCCTTAATATCATTTGTAATATATCTTAATTTGTCACGTCTCTCAGACTCACTTAGGGAAGAGTCTTTATGAATATTCTTAATCTGCTGAAGATAGACTGCAAACTTTTTGATAAAATCAGGGAAAAAGATTCTGGATTGCACGATCGATGTCACCATATCGATGGCGGCATGTAAATTGTTATCGCCGGTACTTTGATGAGCTATTCTGATAGTCTTATCATTTTCTTCCCATGCTTTAAACCTTGCCAATTTTGACTTGGGATTCTGAGCTTCACTTTCCAGACGAATCGCTTCATTATCGAGTTGATCTATAATTGCTGTAGTCAACAACTTATCAGCCGTTTCTCGGTCCCCTTTTACTATCATCTGATTGATGAGTCTGGTTTCATCGTCTTGAAGATTGAGTCGTACTTCCTTGAAATAATCCTTGGTAAATTGTTCGCTAAGTGCATTGATTGCAGTAGAATCGACCAGAGCTTCTACACGTCGAAGAGTCTTCAATTGGGCCTTGGTAAAATTTGCTCGAATTTCTTTTGAATAGGAAGAAAAATTTGCCTGATAGAGCTTTCTTAAAAGCTCATTATCCAAATCTGTTTCATTCTGAAAACTAGATCCGGCTCCATGGATCGCATGATTAGAAGCGATTAATTGGCTGGAAGCACTCGATTGGCTTGAAATACTTTCGCCGGAGATAGCGTCATCACCAATTCCCGCGAAAGAGAAGTTGGGCGAAACCTGAGCAACAAGGAACCCAAGCATTCCCAAACCCAACCTGTTAAATATTTGACTATTGCCACTTTTCCTACTCATAAATTACCTTTCAATATAATTCTTTGCCAAAAGACTTAGAGGGTTTAGCACAGGTAAAAAAAATAGTATATAGCTAAAATATATAAAAGATGTTTTATGTAGTAATTAACAAAAGAAGAGAGAAAATGGTAGAGATCTTAAGACACTAATGATGCAAAAGGCTTTTTTTAAAAATTTCTCGCTCTATATAATGATGACCCAGATCACCGAACACCTCTCTTAATTCATTTATGCATTAAATCATTTAAGTAGATTATGCTCACTTTTGCGGATATTTCGATCAGCCTTTAAAATTAAAGTACAATTACCACGCTCATAACCCACTGAAATAATTAACTTAAATAATTCAATATAATAATAGTTTATTTATTTAATAAAAATATATTAAAAACACAAACTCTATGGTATAAATGCACCTGTTTTGAAGAGTAGCTCCCTACCAGCGAGTTCCGGAGCAACGCAACAAAGCAAATTAGATTGAAATAACCATTTAACTGGAAGTTGTAAGGCAATACCGTTATGAATAAAATGAGACTTTCCCTAGCAGTAGTTATTATTCTTAGTTCATGGGCAGGATCAGTGCCTGCCATGGCCGGCGACGAACATTCCCCTGACGCAAACGTAGCGGTAGAACAGCATGAATCTGCTCCCTCAATATCTACCCAAGAATCTGGGGTGGATCAGAGAATAATTATCGATGGAATCGATCTCTCCGAAGTAGTCCTTCAGCAAGACGTCATTGAAGTGATTGCACCTACTGCGCAAGCCCTTCCGCTCCCTGTAAAACCGAACCACGTCGTGATTGATATGAGTATGTTCGATTATTGCGACGAACTTTTTTATCCCGAAGATAGAACTGCGGCTCCTAGTCTTTTAAGCGTAGATTCTACTTTTGTTAAATCGATCCTAAACTTTAAGGAAGTTGTATGCCCTATGACCAAGCGAAAGGCCGCTATGTGGCTTGGCTTCGCTGCACTTGGTGGTGGAATAGCTGCCCTTGAAACTACAGTAGGCTTCTCCGAGTACATAATGCAAGCCGTACAATACAATTCGACCGCGTTAATGGCTGTAATTTATGGCTTGGAACCCCTATTCAGCCTTTTTGACCTCGCAGTCGCAAAGTACCCTGAAGCGGGCAAACTACCTGATCCAGCAGTTGGTACTCCTGGAGCCGAAGAGATTGCTCTTGTTATTCCAGCCCACAACAGCGCGGGAATTATTAAGAAGACTTTGAAGGCTGCTTTGAAACATCTGAAACCCGAACAAATTTTTGTTGTGGATAACGGTTCTGGTGAAATGCCCTCAGATAACACTGCAGATAAGATCAAAGCCGTGAATCCGGGTATTCATTATATTTATCAAGCAATTCCCAACAAGACCATTGCGCAGTACGCCGGAACCATGGCTGCATCCAAATTGGGTTATAAATATATCATGACAACAGATGATGACGTCAGACTTCCAGAAAACTTTGATTTCTGCACAAATCGAATTAATGATGAAGTAAAGGCAGTCTGTTTTCCAATACGAGCGGTATCGCCTGATGGAAAGCCTTCAATACTAGTCAACTGGCAGGATGTTGAGTATCAAGCATCTGACCTCGCCAAATTGGCTGAAGATCGTTTTGGCGTGACTCAATACCCCCATGGTGCGGGAAGTCTTTGGGAGACAGATACG
>JBDSKY010000120.1:0-12649 GCA_039916675.1 Bdellovibrionia bacterium | reverse complement strand
ATGTACAATAGAGCTTTTTTCCAATCCCAAAGTAAGGCAATCGCAATGTAAAGAACGAGAAGGATCAGTTGAGATACGTAGTAATAGAACTTCTTTCTGTTCTTTTTCCAAGTATCCTTAAGAAACTCAAGAAGAGCGGGTTGTTGAAATGCCCCACTAATTGACGGATAGGTAAGCAGAGTTAACCAATTATTGGCTTCACTGTAGCGATAAGTGATCGTGTAATCCGGTACACGATTATTATGCATATGGTGATTGCTATTATGAGTAGGAATCCAAGCGAAGGGCGGGAAACCATAGAATAGCGTTAGCCAGTAGTCAGTTAAAGCATTCAACAGGTCTGATTTCCACATAGCTACATGGTTTGTATTATGGGCAATAACCGCTACCGGTACTGACATAATCAACGACGCCACGAATAGATACGGGTTAAAGTTCTCAAGATTCCATTGAATGAAGAGAAAAGAGGTCGTTACAAGCATAAATAGGAGTGTTCTTAAATCTGCCTTATATTTCAACATGGCTATTTTCTCCCATAAGAGCGTCACTAAATAAAAACAAATTTATCTATTTATTCCGTTGTCGTCAAAAGGAATAAAAGCTTTCAGATTTCGGATCTTAATTCATCTTGAACTTACTTCTACTTCGAGAATACTTCACGAAGATTTAAAATCTGCTTCTGTAAAATTTCTTGATGATTCTTGCGCTCACTTAAAATTTTACTAGCTATATCTTCGACGACTTCTTTGCTTCCCTTTTTGATTTCCTTAACCACCATCCCAGCGTTCATTCCAGTGCCAGCGGGGCTCATTTCATTCACGTAAGCAATCATTGTGCCTGTACCCAAAGGTTCAAAAGTGGCACGTCCCACTATATTTTTCAGGAATCCGGCTTTTGATAATACCCAGTCCATAACGTAAGTGTTCGCTGCAGAGTCGAAAGAAAGATCGTCTTTAACAGAATAGGTTGTCACCTTCACAAAGGGTTTGAAGAAGAAAGGCACTTTTATTTCATAGTCTACAATAAAAGAAGCTGGACTTAATTTTTGAGCAATATGCGATACTTTCAAGTGTCGAATATAATCTTTTTGAATTTCGAAATCCGCATAGACTGCTGCAGCTTCTTCAGGTGTTGCTTCTATCCTTTTGTAAGCAGCGCATTTTGGCCAAGTAGTCTCGGTATCTTGGTTAGGGGTATTCACGGTGACCAAATCCCCGTTCTGAATAGAAGCCTGTTCTTCAGGCGTAAGAGTGCTGAATACGCTTCCAAAAGCAGTTGCAGAGATGAAACTTAGACAGACTACGAATTTTAGATTCTTCATGCATGAATTTCTAACTCAGCTTGCCACAATGAGCAATATAAAGTTAGGTTGGGTTTGGAGACTAAAATGAAAGCAACCCCCAAGACCAAAAACA
Source organism: Bdellovibrionia bacterium (assembly GCA_039916675.1). GTDB lineage: Bacteria > Bdellovibrionota > UBA1018 > UBA1018 > UBA1018 > JBDSKY01. The sequence continues at coordinate 11,234 of JBDSKY010000120.1, read as the reverse complement.
CCGCGTTAACTTCCGAAATAAACCTGGAGAGAAAGGTGTTTTGTAACCGGACCTTAAATCTTCGCTCCATTCGAGCCATAGGGTACGACATGGACTACACTCTCATTCATTACCGTGTAGAGGAATGGGAGCGCCGCGCCTATGAACACGTAAAGGAAGAACTTCTTCGCCAGGGGTGGCCAGTCCAGGATCTCCAATTTGACCCCACTATTGTTTGTAGAGGTTTGGTTATAGATACGGAACGGGGAAATCTTCTAAAAGCGAACCGTTTCGGATTTGTTAAACACGCAATGCATGGAGTACGAGCTCTTAATTTCAATGCGCAACGCGAAGCCTATTCGAGAACAATTATTGATTTGATGGATCGTAGATGGGTGTTCCTGAATACCTTGTTCTCGTTATCTGAAGGATGTATTTACGCGCAATTGGTTGAACTGTTAGATCAAAGGTTAATCCCGGAAGTATTGGGTTATCTAGATCTTTATAATCGTGTTCGAAATGTTCTGCAAAGAGCTCATATGGAAGGTCGGCTCAAGGCGGAAATTATTGCGGATCCAGAGCGATTCGTGATTTTGGAGCCTGAAGTTCCCCTTGCACTTCTAGATCAACATCACGCAAAAAAGAAACTGATGCTCATCACCAATTCTGAATGGAGCTATACGGCTCCCATGATGAGTTATACTTTTGATCGATTTTTGCCTAAGGGAATGGTCTGGCAAGATCTATTTGATTTAGTGATCGTGGCGGCGGGTAAACCAGAGTTTTTTACCGGACATCAGGCTCTTTTTGAGATTGCGACGGAAGATGGTTTGCTCAGACCTAGTTATGGAAAGTTTCAGAAGGATAAAGTTTATTTTGCGGGAAGCGCTCAACAAGTAGAGGCCCATTTTGGTTTTTCGGGTGATGAAATCCTTTACGTGGGTGACCATATGTTTGGTGATGTTCATGTGAGCAAGAATGTTCTTCGATGGCGTACTGCGTTAATCCTTAGGGAGCTCGAACAGGAGCTGGCTTCTTCTAAGGAGTTTCGCAGTTCTGAAGCCAAACTTGCTCATCTTATGGAAGAGAAAGAAAGTTTAGAGGCTCAGCTCTGTCAAGCAAAGTTGAAACTACAGAGAAAGGCTAATGACTATGGCCCTCCATTAGCTTCTTCTGGTGAGTTGTCTGATACTTTGATCTCCGAACTTCGAGAACAAATCTCAGAGCTAGATCTCAAGACAGCTCCATTGGCAAAACGTGCCGCTGAGTTAAATAATCCATTCTGGGGATTGATGATGAGAGCGGGGAACGATAAGAGTTACCTTGCTTATCAAGTTGAGAGGTATGCGGATATTTACACCTCTCGCGTTTCTAATTTCTTGCATGTGACTCCTTTTTCTTATCTGAGGTCTCCGCGGGGGAGTTTGCCGCATGATCCGGTTATCACGCCTCTAACTGAGTAAAGTCAAAATCTGGGTTCCGGGTTCTAGTGCCCGGAACCAGATTTTTCCTGTTCTATTAGTCCAGGGTTGGCATTGGTTTGTGGGTGAGTGCGGCTTCGAACATCTCCCAGGCAATGTCTTGGTCTAATCCATCTGCGTCGATTAGGCCTAACTTTGTTCTCCAGTTTTCAGGGGACTCGGGATGGGGTGCAGCTAGTACAACCAGGCCTTTACCAGCCCAAGTTTCGGCTATCGCTGGTTCTCCGGTATCCGTATATCTTGCTATGACTCCGTGAGGGAACTCAGGAAGGATTGGGCCTCCCCACCATAATACTGAGCGGATGGATTGGTCCGCTAATTTTAAGTCAACCATCGCGTATTCTGTTCCTTCATCTTCTAGGTGGTAGTAGGGGAGAATATCATCTGGAACAATGCCGAGTCCCCAAGCAGGTCCTTCCTCACCTGGTAGTGCGGCGGGACTTACTGCCATAAAGGCTCCGGCGCAGAATCCTACAAAACCTACTCCCTGTTCTGTCACTGCCTTACTGATAAGTTCTCGTGTCGCAGGCAATAGACTTTCACTCATATAGCCGGCGTAACCACCTGGCCAAATTATGATTCCAAATTTGGAGAAGTCTTCTGCGGTCATTGCGTTGAATTCTTCAGAAGAGGCTAGTTGATAAGTGACTTCATGATTATCTAGGATTTCAGTAATAGCCTCTGGATCTCCATTGGCTGTCATGTCTCCGTTGTAGATTAAGGCAGGTATTTCGTAATCTCGCTGGGGACTGTCTTTTGGTCGCTCTTCAAGTGCATAACTATTCCATCCGAAGAGTGTAGGCAACAGAGCGACGGTACAAATAAATCGCAGTTTTTGTTTAATTTCCATATGCCTGCATACGAAAGGGCAGTGGAAATGTTGCGTGTCGAGCAGCTCTATCTAATCAGCGAATTATTTTGCTGGTGCGGGAGCAGGATTTAAAACGTCTGCGTAAAGTCTTTCTAAGTCAGGTTTAAGCTCAGGAGTTTTAGTTATAAGTTCTTTAGCTTGGTCGGTCATTTCTTTTGCAGCGGCCTGATCTCCATTACGAATCATAGTACGGGCTAGTAAAAGTTTGATCGCAGGATTTGTGGTTTTCAGAGGTTTTAAACGATCCGCAATCGGCTTCGCATCTTTCCAGCTTTGCAATGCAGCTAAATTTTGCAGAATTTCGAGAGAAACTACTGCATCATCCGGGGTTATAGAAGCCGCTTTTACATAGGCTTTAATGGCTTCCTCTTCCTTTTTATTACGCTGAAGAATTTGAGCGATTCGGTAATATACATCAGGAATTTTTTGAAATTTATCGATTACTGAACCTAAGATCCGGAGTGCCTCAGGATCTCTACCAGTCATCTCGTAAGCAGATGCATATCCAATGTAAGCTTCGACCAATTCAGAACCTGAATTGATGCAGGCCTGAGCGCTCCATTCTAGGAGTTCAGGTTTACGTGCCAGGAAATAGGCATTGATGATGGTCCTACATCCCCTATCTGTTGAGGTCAACCCATGGCGATAGGGTTCAAGGGTGTCAACCGCAAGAGCGCCAAAACCTTTACTCTCGTATTTTTCCGCAAGAGTAACGGCTCGGTATTTCATGCCCGTGTATCCGGCTGTAGCCAGGACTACCAGGCTTAAAGTACCCAGCAGGGGTTTCTGAAAATGATCTTGAAATTGCTTCAAATTTTTTAAGTTATTTGTGTTCATCTTGATAGGCTTATCGGCCTTTTTTTTTGTTACTTTAATAAATTTTTAAGTAAAGGGGTAAGTCAGTCCAGTTAAAAAACTCAATAAAATTATTAACTTTTCCGACAAAACTTAGAGAGTAAACGAGAATGTCAAATAAAGAGATGGCAAACATATTAACGAAAAAGCGAATGCTGATTGTTGAGGATAATTCAGCCTCTCTAAAGGAACTGGAAGATACTCTGAATCAAGGTGAATGCCAATTCGATAAGGCGCAATCGGGGGATCAGGCGATACGATTGATTCAATCAACGCGCTTCGATTTAGTCTTAACGGAAGTCAAGTTGCCCGACGTTTCAGGGCTAGATTTTTTAAAATGGATAAACGAAAATTATAAAATACCGGTAGTTTTGATGAGCGAGTCTAAAGATATAATGGATACTATCAATTTTGCGGCACTGGGCGCTGCAGGATTTTTGAAAAAACCATTTATTTCCAAAGAGCTTTTTCAGACCCTGGAAAGCTGTTTTCCGTCTTCCGAATATCCGGATATCAACAAAGACAGCATTGAGTCTAACTATTGCAGGCTTAGTTTAGATGATTTTGTCATCGGAACGAGACTAAAATTCGACATGTACTTTAAGGTCAGGGATTCAAAATTTTTACGAATTTCATGCAAAGGTGAGGAAATTGACATACATCGAGCTAACACTTACAAGGAAAAAAACACGCAATACCTTTATGTCAGAAAAGAAGACTATATAAAATCTATAGATTTTATCCCTAGGTCGCGTAATAATTTCGGTCAACCCAAAGCACTTATCGAAAGAAAAAAAATTGAAGCACTTAAAAATGCTGCCGAATCCACTATTCAAAGCCTTTTTAAAAATGGAATCAATCAGGAAGACTATCTTTACGCCGAAGCCCTTGTGATGAATGCCTTAAATATTTTAACGGATGATTCAGAGACTTTGGGAATTTTGAATTCGCTTTTGAGGCACGCAAGTTTTCTTTACACCCAATCCGTTGGCGTCAGTCTCTATTCAGTTTTGATAGCCAGAGGGATGAAAATTCGCTCTCTTCCGGTACTTTTTAAGCTTGCAGTGAGTGGCCTCCTTCATGATATCGGCAAAAAAACCGTTCCGATGGAGATACTCGCTAAAAACACCTTAGAGCTTCCTCCCGTTGAAAAAGAAATTTTCAACCGGTATCCTACTGAGGGCGTTAAGTTACTAGCGCGATTGGAGTACATAGCTCCCGAGGTTGTTTTGATCATCCATCAACATCATAAAAACCGTTTAGGCGAAGTTTTCTTGCAATCCGACCCAGAAAAAGTTCATCCATTAGTTAGAATTTTGAGTTTGGCCAGTGAGTTCTGCAATTTAACAGTTAAAAATCCCAGATCCGAAGGGGTGGGGTTTCAAGAGGCAATCTCAAAGATATCCACCGATTCTCTTTCCTTAGATTCTGAGGACAATCAAGAGCCTCTTCAGGCACTAAAAAAAGTAATACAATTGGTGACGCCCACTCGTCAGAGTTTTTAATAAACTACTACGGTGCCATGCGTTAGTTGGATTTCGATTCCTATGGATAAAAAACGGAAATGTGAGTAAAAACGCAATTCAGTAGTGGGCGCCAACTGTTTCTTCATTCTCAATCGATTAGGTGGTTTGTGAAATCGGGAATACTGTTACCTATCGTTTTATTTATTACTATTTGTTCTACTTTTCCGGCGTTTACTTATGGAATGGGTGCCAAGCACCAGCACCAGAGCGCTCCCTACTTAGAGCAAGGCCAAGGCCTACCTAATAAGAGCGATGAGGCCGATTTACCAAACCTTTTCGGAGACAAGCAGGAAAAATCTTTTGGCGGCACCGGCTTGGATCAGATTGTTAAATGTGAAGATCTCTCTGACCAGTATGTTTTGGGATATGGTCTGGATCCTGACCACAATATTCTTGTTCCTTTTGCAATATACGATAAGACTTTTTCCACTCCCTTTTATCCACACTTTTGGCGATTAATGGTTCTAGGGAGTCTAGGGATCGGTGATATTAATTTAGTTAAATTGACCGAGATTGTAAAGAAGAAAGTCCATAAGGAACGTTCAAAAAAAAATACAGAACTATTAGACATATTAACTTCTCAAAAATTTTTATTGAAAAAACCCATTCAAGTAAGTGAAGATTTTTGGAAAAGCGATGTTATCATTTGGAAAGAAGGAAAAGCTCCTAATTTGGCTGGTTTTCATCCATTGCGCATTCTTTTCAGCGATCTGGATTGGTCAGCGATGGTTCAAAGGCAACCCAGCTTTGCTGCAGCTATTAGGTCCTACGATGGTGCTGCCGACTACTTAAAAAAGCATGAAGCAGTCCCTCTTAATCCTTTGGCAAATACAGCGGTAGGACAATTTCAAGATCTTGAATTTCGATGGAATGAGGGAGGGTTTTATGAAGTATTTTTTCCGAGAGACAACGGTTTCTACCACCCCGTTAAAGTTATTGACCTGAGAAACAAATATTCGTCTTTAGGAAAAGCTGCCTTTTTTTCTACTCTGACTAATATTATTAAGGGTGGATTGGTAGCAATTCCTCTTGTCGCGCTTCCTGGGTTAATCGCAGCTAATCTAGAAAGAGTTTTTGACCTGGTTGAACTCCTCTATTTGTTAAGGCACGCCCAGGCTCTCGATTTGGTGCTAGAAGCCCTTGATAATAACGGTCATTCTCCTTTCTTGACGGATAAACTCTCCAAAAAAGATCTAGAAGATTCGGTATTCTATCTTTTGAGAGCCAACACGCTCCTCTCAAGCGTCATCAAAAATTTGTTTAAAAAAAGTGATAAGCTGGCTTCTGGTTTTATTGATCGCATCAATAAGAAACGTGAAAGCGGAATCAAATATCTTCGCGGTAAAGGGTTCGAGCTTTATCCAATTGAAAATACTTATTTTGGAGTGGGCTTAAAAAGAGACGAGAAGCCTGGAGATTTGGAAGAGCTTCGAATCTATGCTTTAGGTTTTACCAAGTTTTTTAGAAAAACCCCTCTGACCGCGGTCGACCTTCTGCATCCTAATCATGAAAGTTTTAAGAGAAACTTTCTTCAAGGAGTGCTGTATGGTTCGAATTTCATCTTCATCCCTATTCCGGGCGTTATTTCAATTCTTAAGCTTATTTATAAAGAACTCATAATTCGTGAAGTCCATCGACGACAAATATGGGAAAGTGGTTTACTTGCTCACATTCATCATGTTCCAAACGAGTTAAAAGACTTATTGGTGAAAGAGGTGGGTCTCACAGAGGAACAAGCGGAAGAATACGAACGTCTGACTGTTTCGATCATTGAAAACGAACGAATGAATCCCCTCGAGCTTGATAGTGAAGAATGCCTGGTTCACCAAAAAAATGTTGAAGATTGGATCAGACAACGAGATCCTGCCTACTCTTCCTGGAAGGAGAGGGGTATGATTAAAGTAAATGACGCCACTCAATCTAATCCGAGTCTTGTTCCGTTGCAGTGCATTGATCTTCCTTGTGCTTCCTCTCGCTAAGGCGAAGGGGCAGATTTTGCCGGGCGCTGGCCAAGGGTTTAAATTAAAAGGAAATCAAGAAACTCTGATTAGCTCCGAAGCTGAAGCGACCCTGAATCGTAATTGGGGGTTTTTATGGCACTGGATTAATGATCCCGTCAATGCTTCCCACCGTCAAGAGCTCATGAAATCTGCTGCGGCGTTAGGCTTGACCTATCAAGACAAAGATATGATTGAACCTAAACTGAAACGGCCCCTTGTCTACGGCAACAACGAGAAAAAGTTGGATCTAAATGATGAAAAAGCGAGCCATTTTATTAATGTATCTCTTCTAAATGGTCAGGCTCAAAAATTATTTGACCTTTCTAAGAAAGTATTTTGCTTAGGCAAAGAAGAAACGGACCCCTACTGTTATGAAGAAACAGTGGATGATGCTCGTAGCCAGATTTGGAAGGACCGAACAGAGTCCCATCTTAAGGATAGGTTGATAAAAACAGTCGACGAAAAGATTGCGGATGAGAAAGTCTTCATTAGACACGCCAATCAGTATCTTATTTTCACAGAACATTTTGGTGACTGCAAACCGCTTCAGAGCAATAAAATGAGCGACTTAAGCGCCATTGCTTCTTCAATACAAATTATCCGTGATATTAGTAAAAAGGCCAAAGCCTCCAATAATTCCTACCTTCAAGAAAAAGGCACGAGATTTTTGGAGCGGACAAAGCTTCTAAATAGCGAGCCTTCAGTGGCCCCTTCTGATGTTACTCCTACAGTCGTGCCTTCAGTGGCCCCTTCTGATATTATCCCGAAAGTCGTGCCTTCGGCAGTTCCAGGTTTATCTAAACTTCTTTCAAAGAAGCTCAATAAAGTAGCAGAATTCTATGCTTTCCAGGAAAGCCTTTCAAAAGGACTTGAATTATTTCTTAATAAGAAGTCAGAAGGCGCTTCAGGTCTTACTTTAAATGAAAGTTTAAAAATTTCTGGTCTGGTTAAAAGAAATGAGGGAGAAATTTTTGATCGTCTTGTCGAATCAATGCAAAAAGTCAAAAACCTCAGTAAAAAGAATTCAAAAAATCTGGAAACGGGATTTTCTGGATTTTCGATAGATCAAATAAAATCTCAACCTAACTCTGATCAGGTCGGTAAGGAGAAGTTACTGGACATAGAAAAATTAATATTGAGCGAGTTTAACGCAGAGACGTTGAAAGAATTTACAAAAGTATATTCAGATTATTTTAAGCACCGCACTGAAGCTAACAAAATTATTGAAAGAATCCATAACAGTGCCCAGGGTAAAAAAATAATTAATAGTTACACTCCCTTGTTCAATAGAGAACTGGAAGGTTATCGAAAAGATCTGGAATCAAGGAATCTGGTAAAGAATGAAGGCGGCAAAGGTCTAAATGTATTTGCACGAGAATTGCCTTACCATCACCTTCTCACCCAAGTTGAAGCTAGATATCCTCTTTATCTTAAAGAGCTTGCATCTGAATTTATTGAGGGTGAGCAAGAAGAGGAATTGAAAAGCCTGCATTTAAATATGGATAAAGCAGTAAAAGAAATGACCAAAGATATTCCCGCCCCCGTTCCTCAGACACCTGAAGTTTTAGTAAAACAATTAGAAAGGAATATTGACCTATTCCAAAAAAGTTATTTAAAGCAAAAAGAGCAGATAGCTGCTCATAAAAGCAATGATCCATTAGACAAAGATATCTCTGCGATTCGCTCTAAGATTGCTGCCGAGAGGCAACGTTCAGATTTTCAAAAGCTGAAAGAAAAACAAAAAGAACTCGAAGAGCTGGAAAGAGATAGTACAAAACGGAACTCTAGAGTGGGAGACCAAAAAGGTATCCTTCACGATGAAATTGAAACCCTCCTCAATAATAGTCAGCCTCTAAGTCCCTTACTTGAAGATCAGGCACTAGAAGATTGGAAAAAGTTAATTGGAAATTTTCAAAAGGCCGAAGTTTCTATAAAAACTTCTGATGAACCGATGAACAAAGTACAGGAGCGTATGAAAGATTTATCGGCCGCTAAAAAAGTGAGATACGGCGCTCTTGCTGATACCTATCTTCAGCTCAATGGATTGCTTAATGTTAAAACTGGAGTTTTGATTGACGTAAGAAACAAGATCCTGGATATCAAAGAATTAGAGTATTTATTGCCCCCTGGGAAAACTCAAAATCAGCCCCAGAATAAACCGGTAGTAGTTCAAAAAGCTAGCTCACGAAGATTCAGTTCGAAGGTACATCCTAGCCCTGTTTTAAGCCCTGTCCCGATCAGTGCAGTCAAATCGACTTCGTCCACGCCTCCGACTGTAGTTGTGCCTGCACCAGTACCCTTGGCTGTCCCTCCTATTCATCAACCCGTTCCGCTTTCGCCTTCCCCCGCATCTTTATTGGCGGCTGCATCGGGTGTGAAAGGGGATGGTCCGACCAAAGTTTATAACGAGGCAGTTTTGTTGTTTAAAGGGCGCCAAAAAGAGCTTTTCAAAAAGCTCACAGAAAAATATCAGTTAGAAATAAAGTCGGAAAACAAAAAAATATTCATAAAAAAGGAAACACGAAAAAACAACCTTTTAAAAATATTGGAGAAGGAAAAGAAACAGAAAAGAAACGTTGAGATGAAGATTAAATCTCAGCTTATCTTCGAAAAACAGCTTCATAAGTTAATGAGTGATAAGAATAAGATGGATGAGAAAGAATTCAACGCTGCCTATGTTGACTTGCAAGGAAAGATAGTCAAAAATCTGGAAAACATAATCCAATTAGAAAACGATTATCTCGGCAGTAACGTACTATTCGATAGCGATATCGAGCTGCGTAAACAGAATCTAAATCTGCCTTAACGTTCTACAACGAACGTTTGTAAAGTGTGGCTAAACCATCCTTGGTTTTGCCATAATTACAATCGTAGCAGCGTAAGAGCTCTGCAGTATGCGGAGCCTCACAAGCCGACTATAAAATCAGTTATATTAGCCTGAGCTAATATTATTTTTTACGAGTGGTCTTAGCTTTTTTTGCAGGTGCTTTAGCAGGCTTAGCTTTGGCAGGCTTAGCTTTGGCAGGTTTAGCTTTGGCAGCTTTCCCCTTTGCAGGCATAATGTCGGCCTGGTTAACCATTTCTTTCTCTGCAGCTTTTCTGCTCAATCCAGAATTTCCTAGGTAGCCAAAGAAAGGTTTTTCTGTCCCGACTGTTAGATTGACCGCTACTTTATCGCCTTGGGCGACTTTAAGAATATCAGCCGCCATTGCAAGCGCATCTTTAAAAGAAGGGAATTCAAAGATATCGCCACCCTCTGGCTGACCCACTTCATCGGAAAATTCATATCGGAAATAAATCGGAGCTTTAGCTTTTTTCATATAGATCCTTGGTTTGATTACTAATTGGAAAAACCTTTTACCCTGTTTTTCTTAAATCCGCGACAAAAAAAGTCAAGTAGTGTAAAAAGTTCGTGATTGACTTTCCGCAGCCACTCACCGATTGTCGGCGCATGCCCCAGATCAAACTTCGAATTAAAGCTCACACTAAAAGTGCAGAGGACCTTGTCGTCAACGTCCAAGACGCGACTTTTGAATATCTAATGTCCTCTACAGTCTCAGAAATCCGCGTTTCTACCTATTTTGATAGGGATTGGCCACGGGTTGAGGCTGAATATGCTGAAATTTTTGTCAATGACGAGTGCCAATTTGAATCTCGAATTGTAAAAGTGATTCCCGGCAGCAGAACCCGAAGTTCTATTAGCCTACCGGGTGAGATGAAAGAAGGCGAACAATTGATTGTAATCGTAGCCCGCGGTCCACGTGTTATTTCTGAGTGAACACTGTTATCCAGTTTGCGTAGGAATTGATAAATTTCTGTATAAATTCATGAGTCGATTCGTTCTCAATTTCATCGTTGGCATTGAAGAGTTTTGAAGCATGTCCTATGTATGCCTCGGGCTGCTGCATACAGGGGACATCAAGAAATACTAGACATTGTCTCAAATGGTGATTTGCCCCGAACCCGCCAGTTGCGCCGGGGGAAACACTAATCACGGCGCCAGGCTTTCCTTGCCAGATACTTTGCCCATAAGGTCGCGACCCGACGTCGATGGCATTCTTGAGTACGCCAGGAAATGAGCGGTTGTATTCAGGGGTGACAAAAAGCACGCCGTCAAAAGGTTTCATTTTATCTCGAAAATCCAGCCATTGAGCGGGAGGTCTTCCTTCATCGTCATCATCCTGATTGTAATGAGGGAGTTGGCCAATTTCGATGATCTCAAGTTCTAAATCCTTTGGTGCTAACGTCAGAAGCACCCTTGCCATCTTTCTATTTAAAGAATCTTTTCGAAGGCTTCCCACAATAACTGCAATTTTTTTTGGCATTTTGTAAACCCTTTTTCTACCGATTCCGGCCTCTCTTTTTTAACCCAATCCCGACAATGACTACTAGTATTAAAACGAGCGGCAGATTTTACCTAAAACATTGCTTGAGGGCAAACTGGACTTCCAATGGGCCAATTGCTCAGGCGCCCATAGTAGGGAGCATCCCGGCGCTGTAGAGGGTTCTGGGCCAGCCTCTG
>JBDSKY010000119.1:0-3088 GCA_039916675.1 Bdellovibrionia bacterium | reverse complement strand
AGGCTTGCTCCTTCAGTTTGAATGAGGCGGGGCATTGACTTAAGTTTTAATAAAAATAGTGTGCCGTAGTTCTCAGAGAGATTGAGCACCTTCTTCTCGTCGACAGTAAGGCTGCCATTGTGGGATTCAATGAGCTTTCGAGTCAACCGAAGGCCCAGTCCTGTACTTGATTTTACGGGTGAAATCGGCTGAGTGAATTGAAAGGAGGTCAGACTTTCAAATTGTTCTAAACTCATTCCGGTTCCATTGTCAGAGATTCCGATTTCTACCCCGTCTTTTGTGTGAGAATGGAGGTACACTCGCAGAAAAGGGTTAGGGATGGGGTGGGTCAACAGATTCTCGATGCAGTTGCGGTACAAGTTGTCCAGGATTTGAATGAGGTCGACCCGACTGAGTTTTAGAATGAGAATTTTTAGCTGGGCGTCAAAACTGAAAAAGATATTATTGTATCCGCGAGTTGAGTAGGTCATTTCCAAGAGGCGCATTACTTCAAGGTGCGCCTGATGAAGAGAACTCGTCTCAAGAGTATTTCGTGAGTTTTTGAGGCGGGCCCTTAGGGAGTCTGTAAGTTCTGTGGCTCTTTTAATACTGTGCGACAAGTGATCGTAATACTTGTTCCTAGGTTTGGGCGAATCGGGACTGAATTCCAATTTTCCCAATTGATCCACGCAATACTGAGCTGCATGCAAGGGGCCATTCAAGTCGTGGGCAATTAGGGCTGAAATTTCACCCAAGACCCGGTAACGGCTTTTTTCGGTTTCCTGAAAAAGAAAAGTCATTAATTCCTGTTCACTCGCTTTCAGTCGAGTGACTAAGAAATTAAAAGTCTTATCAAATTGAGCCAATAGCGAAGAGGTATGAAGTGGGAGACACGTTGAGGCCTGCCGATAGTCCAACACGGCCATTTGCTGAAATAGCTTTTCGAGTCCTCCGAGGAAAAATCTTCGACTGAGATACCAAATATGAACAAAAAGTGAAACACCAGCAGATGCGATTGAGAGGAGTTGGATGCCCAAATTCAACGTGCTTCGCTGATCATTGGAGGTGACCACAGTCCATTGAAGAACCATTACAAAAAAAATAATAAATAAAAGGGTCGCTAAATCGTGAATTCCCAGTTCTTTCTTGGAATATCGAAAATGCACGTTTTGAAATGCTTTCGTGAAGTCATATTTCAAATGTAACTTTTCCAAAAGTGAAGACAGGAAAGTGTGGAGTTCATAGTAAAGGGCTGAGTAGAAATAGGCATTGCTGATCAGAGTCAGAGCTAAAATCATGGAAAATTGCACTGCATTTGGAGTCTCATGCCTCCAATGGAAAACTATGATCAACATCAGTGGAATGTTCTTAATTAAAGTCACCAAGCAAAGGAATGTTGCTCTCTGCCTAGGGAATCTCATGAGAGCTAAAATTAGCTGGATCTGGCCATCTAGGTCGAGTTTCTCTATCACCTCAGATTCAACAAGGTGAAAGAACGACTGACACTGAGGATAAATTTTGCAAAATATTTTTCTTTCAAGGGGAAAGATAACGAGGTGGAGAAGAAGGATGTCTGTGGCTAGAAGAACCAGACCTTCTTGAATGGAAGGATGGAATAGGAGCAGGGCAGGAACATAGGTTGCTACGGTAACAAATAAGCGACTGAGGGGACTTAAACAATCCGATGCTTTACTCAGCTGATCCATATCTAGGAGACCTTTCAGGGGGTTTCGAGTAACACAAGCTGTCGTTAGAGTTAACGAGTTAGTACAGAACTGAATAAATAACTTAAAAAAAACTTAATTGATTGAGTCCTTGGGTCGAGTTCCTGAGCGCCAGTCTTAAGGCCTTAGGGAAAAAATGTAGCTAATCTTAAGCTGCAGGCTCAAAGAAAGATCATTATAGGCATCTCCATGGTTAAGAACTATTGGTATGCTGTGGATCGATCCTCCCTGATTCAGAAAGAACCCGTAAAACTTCAAAGATTTGGCCTCAAACTTGTCCTTTGGCGGGATGGCCAAGGGAAAATAGCATGTTTAGAAGACCGATGTGCTCATCGCGGGACAGCCCTAAGTCTAGGTAAATTAACAGAAGGGTGTATAGAGTGTCCCTACCACGGATTTAGGTACGCCTCGGATGGGAGTTGCACGCGAGTACCCTCAAATGGCGAGTGCGCCAAGATCCCGAGCAGTTTTAAAGTCCGTTCTTTTCCTGTACGAGAGGTTCACGAGATTGTTTGGCTTTGGTGGGGAGACGCTCGGGCCCAATATCCTGAGATCCCATGGTTTCAGGAGTTTGGGGATTCAGATGCGCCTTACGTCGAGGTTTCGAGACAGTCTCCTATTAGCTTTTGCCGAGGAATGGAAGCCAATCTGGATTTTGCTCATTTTTACTTTGTACATCGGTTTTTTAAAATCCCAGGTTTGGGACCAGTGGCGGACCCTTTTGAAGCCTCAGTGGACGGAGACCTAATTCAAGTTCAAGGGACACTGAGATGCGAGCTGAAGGCTGGTCAACGCCTTAGCCCTGCTCAACAAAAAGGGGTTTCTTTTAAAGGTTCTGTTCTCTTTCCGGGGTTGGCTGCCTACGACGCTCCAGGAAAGATCTCAGGTGGAGAGAGAACGTTCGTGGCTCTGTGCCCAGTGTCAGAAACTGAAAGCTGGATTCTGGTCCGAATTTATTATCCCAATACTGCGTTCAAAGCCCTTCATCGATTCTATTGGAAAAACATTTTTTTAAAAATTCTCTTTCCTATCATTCATCAGCAGGACTTGAGGGTGATTCAACAGCAGGCTCCGCAGGATTCCGGTTTGAACTCAGACTCTTTAATTTCCCGTGCAGACCGTGGAATTGCACTTTATTTACAGCTCTTCCGCCGATCTACTTTGAGGGGAGAGGAAGTTAGCTTAAATCTAAAGTGAGTCTACCGAGCAACTGCTGAACTAGTTGACATATCTCGACTTTTTTTGTGATTCAGACTCCCAATCTTGATTAGGAGCAAAGCGTTATTCTCTTTTTTCAAGAAAAGAGTCGATTTTGTCGATAGATGAGTTGGGAAGTGGGATCCTAGCTTGCAAATGTATTCTAAAATACATAAATGCCTAAAATT
>JBDSKY010000118.1:0-13143 GCA_039916675.1 Bdellovibrionia bacterium | reverse complement strand
GATCGGGGCGGTGGGAGTCGGGAGGCGATTAATAATTACTATACTCTCTGAGTCCGATTTGACGCGCCTCTCTCCGAGGCGCAAAAACAGGTTAATTTCATTGATAATATAGTCGATAAGAGTTGAGGGAGTTTTTCATGCAACAGACACTTGTAGTCATCTGCATATACTTGGGATTTATCAATGTTTTTAATGCCATCAGCTCTGGCATATTATGGTGGCGACAAAAGAACTCTGTTTTTCGGGATTTATTTTTTTATTGGTGTTTTGCGGTGGTCACATTTGCCATTGAGGGCTTTGCCGTTGCCCAAAGTGAGTTTGTCAAAGTTTTGGCGCTCAATCTTATCATCCCTTCAATTATGTTATTGGCCCCCCTTTTCATCTCCATCTTAGGGCTGCAATTTAACAAAAAACATTTTTTTACGGCTAGTATCCTCATCTTTCTTTTAAGCTCCGCTTTGACAACCTATCTATATTTTGAAGTGGGCCTTCGCGGTTTCTTCTTGAACTTGCAACCGTGTATTTCAATAGCAGCCCATAACTTTCTGCTATGTGGACTGGCCATTCGACATGTAGTCCTCAAGCGAGGCAGATTTTCCCTTATGGGATGGCTATTTTTGGGAACCATTGCGGGTTTGGGTCTTGATGTTTTGGGAGTGGCATTTTTTATGACTCGCCCGGAATTAGAGGTCTTGGGACCAGCTCTTGGCTCCGGACTGGCCTACGCACTTTCTATCTTTGGTTTTGCTTCGGCAGTGGAAGTTTTGGAGAAGGAAAAAACCAAAGCTAAAATTGAAGCTCTGAATATCGAGAAAGAAGCTGCCGAAAAATTAAATCAAACGAAATCCTTATTTTTGACCAATATCTCGCATGAGTTACGAACTCCTATGCATGGAATTTTAAGTTATGCTCGGTTTGGTCAACAGAAAATTGACGCTCCCAAAGAAAAGCTCAAATCTTTTTTTGATGAAATTCATGATAGCGGCAATCGACTGATGTCGCTTCTAAATGATCTTTTGGATTTGGCAAAACTAGAGGCGGGCAAAATGGAAATTCGCCCTGGTGCAGAAGACCTTTTTAAAACAGCCCAAGCGGCAGTGGAAGAGATGAGTGTCTATGCTTTAGAGAGAGGAATTGCTATTGAGGTGCTAAAGAAGTCTTCATCAACAGAAACTGTTTATGACGAAGAAAGAATCCGTCAAGTTTTAAGAAATTTGATTTCAAATGCGTTAAAATTCACGAAAGATAAGCGTCTAGTTAGAGTTGAGATTTCAGTAAGCAATACAGTCTCAAAAGGACAAGTCATCAATTGGGGTGTTGGAATTCCAGAGAAGGAATTGGAAACTGTCTTCGATAAATTTGTTCAAAGTAGCAAAACAGCCTCTGGCGCGGGGGGCACGGGTCTTGGATTGGCTATCTGTCGCGAAATTATTCAGAGTCATGGTGGACGGATTTGGGCTGAGAACAAAGATCAGGGTGGAACGGTTTTCAGCTTTGAATTTCCAAATCGTGAGATCTTAACCAAACGTTAATTTTAAGCAGCCTAATAAATTTGAATCTTTTCAGACATTCTCAAGACATGAAAAACTTAATTTTTAAGGAAGCACCCTCGTGGAAGTCAATTTAGGTTCGACCGAGCCCGGCTAAAAATTTCAAGGTCCATTGTATCTAGTTAATATTATGAATATTTTATTTATACATAATTACAGTATATTTTATATTGAATTATAGTAGTATATTAGTTGTATCAATTAAGAAGTATAAAATGGAGAACCGATGAAACTGCAAAATTTGTTTTCGATCACTTTGGCAACGATTTCACTTCAGGCCTATGCAGCTTTGCCGGGGCAAGTTGACCCTCGAGTGTCCCAAGCAAAGCAGGAATCAGATGCGGCTGTGAGCCAACTGCCTTTGATAATTCAACTATCAAAATTACCTCTGGCGCTTCAGGAACCCGTTAGGAATGCTATGAATAAAGTAATCAAGGACAAGCAGGTCGCAGATCAAAATCCTAGCCTTGTGGGTTACCAAAAAGTATCCGATGATATTACCGCTGCCAAAATTGCATTTGTGTCAGCTCAGAAAGATCCAGCATTAAGTCTAGCAAGGCAGGCATCAGATGCGGCTGTGAGCCAACTGTCTTTGACAATTCAAAATTCAAAATTACCTTCGTGGTCTGAGGAACGCGTTAAGAATGCTATGAATTTAGTATTAAAGGACAAGCAGGCCGCAGATCAAAATCCTAGCCTTGTGGGTTACCAAAAAGTATCCGATGATATTACCGCTGCCAAAACTGCATATCAGTTAGCTCAGAAGTCTGGCGAAGAATTAAATCAAGCAAGGCAGGCATCAGATGCGGCTGTGGCCCAACTGCTTTGGTCAACCCAAATAAATACATTACCTCTGTCGCGTCAGGAACCCGTTAGGAATGCTATGAATTTAGTAATCAAGGACAAGCAGGTCGCAGATCAAAATCCTAGCCTTGTGGGTTACCAAAAAGTATCCGATGATATTACCGCTGCCAGAACTGCATTTCAGTCAGCTCAGAAAGATCCAGCAATAAGTCTAGCAAGGCAGGCATCAGATGCGGCTGTGAGCCAACTGTCTTTGACAATTCAAATATCAAAATTACCTTCGTGGTTTCAGGAACCCGTTAAGGGTGCTATGAATTTAGTATTCAAGGACAAGCAGGCCGCAGATCAAAATCCTAGCCTTGTGGGTTACCAAAAAGTATCCGATGATATTACCGCTGCCAAAACTGCTTATCAGTCCGCTTTGACTTCCAAATAATGAAAATTGGTTTATAGAATCCGACGAGGGTTTGTTGCCCAAACGAGAACAGTTGTGTCAAACCAATGGGATCGCCATTTCTGGCAACGATATCTATGCTGCGGGATACGAAACCATCAGCGGCGTCAACGTGGCAAAGTACTGGAAGAACGGAGTAGCGACTTCACTTACCAATGGAAGCCAAAGTTACCAAGGTACTGCCATTGCTGTTATGGGTAGTGATGTGTACGTTGCGGGTTACCAGACGCTGAGTGGCTTTAATAGATTCACGGCAACCTATTGGAAGAATGGTGTAGCCAATACTGTTACGGCAACGTTTAGCTCCCAGCTCTTCGGTGTGGCTCTAGTTTGTCCGTAAGCAAAGATCTTCTCTCTTCGGCAGGAATCTGTCTTCTATCAATTCCTCGCATGGATCTCGCTGTCTGGGTAGGACCAAGATTACAGCCATAGCAGAAAGTGGTTTAACGTAACGTGATGAAGCCTCATCTATTTTAGCGTCAAATCCAGACAGGGGGCCAAAGAATTTTGTCCAGTTAATCCAATGATCGGTATCGAGAAGAACCTCTAAAATATTCAGAGGCTTTAACCGTGATGTAATTGCGTTTTCAAGCGTATTTTTCAGAGAATTTCATTCACCCATAAGGTGCGGAGTAGCTGCGTCAAGACTAGGAAAAAAACTCCATAATTTTAACATGATAAGCACGGTAATCGCTTAATTCCATCTTTCATTCCGACAATTTAGGTTTAAGTTATTTGAACGCGGTCACAATTCGAATGAAGCCAGCCGTATCAGTTCCCGACCGGCCTTGCTGGACAAAACATCCTTCCGGTAAGCTAGAAAAATCTTATCTTCATACGTAGGTAAACTCGAATCATAGGGAACAAGATCTGCTCCATCCGCTTTCGCTACGCGTTCAGGCAGGATTCCGATTCCCTGGCCGGTCAGCGTAAGAGTCCGAATCAGCTCAAGACTTGAAGTGCTGATCAGATTCCAGCCCTTAAACTCCTTGGAACGAGTTTTTCCAAGGATGTCTTGCATCTGAATCAAATTTACATCTGCCAAGATCCGCTTCGGGAGAGTGCCGCCACCGCGTCTTTTCCAAAAAAGTACCCGATCCTCTCCCAACTTTTTCAACACTAGGTCTGGATGCCGGTTCGGATTCACGACAAAGCCGATGTCGATGTTATAGGAAACAACGCCTTCCGTAATCTTCCGAGAGAAGTCGTGGACCAATTCGACTTCAATCCCAGGGGCCTCCACATACAGATAATCGAGGAACTTCGGCAGCACATAGGCGCCCACACTTTGATGGCATCCCACTTTGAATCGACCATAAATCTCGGATGTTGAACGATAGAGGCCCTTATGGACATCGCCCCAACAGTCCAAAAGTGTATGAGACTTGCGATAAAAGAGTGTACCTTGTTCAGTGGGAACCACCCCCTGCTTGGTACGGTGAAATAACTTCGTTCCCAACTTTTCCTCAAGCTTTTGAAGGCTCAAAGTGAGCGTGGGTTGAGTCACGCCCAGGCGTATGGCGGCCTTTGAGACATGTCGCGTCTGATATATTTCCACAAAATATTCGATTTCAGTCGATGTTGCTAACACTGGCCTAAACCTATCATAAAAATTGGCTATCACAAGAACACATAGAACTAATTTTATTAATAACATAAAGAGCTTTATCTTGTGAAGTAAGAGGAAACAAAAATGCGGACCTTTACGGTGAGATCAGTCCAATGCAAAGTAGAATGGGCAGCAGATTCTGCTGTGTTTGGGTACGGTTATTCGCCGTCGATTCCTGAGCCTTCGGCGATAGCTAGAGACATTTTGGTGGATGTGATGCAGTTGCGCCGATTTTCCGGTTCACAAACATCATGCATCACATCACCGTGCCAAAAATGCTTAGCGCCACACCTATCAAAGATCATTTCCGCTGTTGCTCTAGGGTTGCCCGTCACGTTCGTGTTACCGGCATTTCCAGGGAAATCTCCCAATCCAGCTAAGGTTCTCGGGCCATTGCCCGACATGGCCGAAAGACGTGCCCTCGAATTTCTTCAACAACTTTGTGATCGAGTCAGGCGATATTATTCGCCGGGTGCTCGAGTTATATTGTGTTCTGATGGCAGGGTCTTTAGCGACGTTGTAGGGATGCATGATGAAGATGTGACCGCCTATCGGCATGAGCTATTTAAAATGATAGTGGAGTTGGGACTTAGCTCAATCTCCACCTTTAACCTCGATGAGTTGTATGATGGTCTGAGTTTTGATCAAATGCGCGCTCAGCTCATGGAACAGCATGGCGTTCCTATTGATGCCCTCCAGGCTGCGGTCAGGCGGGGTGGTACAAATCAAGATTGCTCACCTTATTCTTCTGAGGATGATCAAGAAGCACATCGATTGTATTGCGGCATCACGCGTTTCTTGCTCGAAGATGCAATGTTTCCCGGCCAAAAGAAAAGTCGCACCGCTCTTCAGAAAGATTGTCGAAACCGAGCGTACGAAGTCATTCAAAGAAGCAAAGCATGGGGCGATTTAGTTGAAATGCGGTTTCCAAATGCCGTCCGGCTGTCCATCCATCCGCAGGCATGTGGTGCCAAAAAGCTCGGCATCCGCCTGATAGAACCTGACAACTGGCTAACTCCTTGGCACGGAGTTGCAGTCGAAGTGGGTGGACGCTTTATGCTACTCAAGCGCTCGCAAGCCGAAGAACTCGGTGCGAGCCTGGTCCATAGGGATGGACGTCCCAGCCATTATGTTCTGCCATTGGGATCTGATGTGGAAAAGGAACTCTCCAAACTGCACTTGACGGGAGCCAAACATGGAACCAGCCCTGAAGTCCAAAATGAAGCCTAAAACTACGCGTATAGATCCGTTTGGTTTGCTCTTGGAACCCAATCGTCCTGACAATGACATACGCGATCTCGATGTAGATGCGTTGCGCGATCTTCTATGGCAAGAGCGTCTTATCGTTTTACGGGGATTTCGCACATTTGACGACTCGGAAGACTTCGCTGAATACTGTCAACACTGGGGCGAAATCAGTGTGTGGCCCTTCGGCAAAGTTCTTGAGCTCGTGGAGCGTAATAATCCAGAAGACCATATTTTCGACAATAACTACGTCCCTTTGCATTGGGATGGGATGTACCGGCCACAGGTACCTGAGTTTCAATTGTTTCATTGTGTTCGGGCGCCACGTCCTGGTCAGGGAGGACGGACAACCTTTTCGAACACGGTTCTTGCTTTAGAACAGGCACCGGCCCATTTGCGTGCGCTCTGGGGTAAAGTTACCGGTACCTATCAACGAAAGATGGAGTTTTACGACAGTAAGACGGTTTCTCCCATTATTGATTCCCATCCACACCGGGGCTTTTCAGTTATTCGATACAATGAGCCTCCGGTCTCCAAGTTAGGGGGAGTCGGGGGGTGCGGGCTTTTCGTCAACCCTCCGATTCTTGAGTTTACAGGCGTAAGTCACGATGAATTGACAGAGTTTCATCGTAGTTTGCGGGAAGCACTCTATTCACCTAGTAATTTCTATGCGCATGAGTGGTGTCCGGGAGATCTCGTGGTGACCGACAATTTTTCTCTTTTGCACGGTCGTGAAGGATTTGAAACGAAGGCTCCTCGGCATCTTCGGCGGGTGCACGTGCTCAGCAATCCACCGTTGGATAACCCACGCCTAGTGTCTTATCAATGAGTGAGCCAATGAATACGCAAGTAGCTGACATGGTTATCGTCGGTGCTGGTCCAGTAGGACTCATGTGTGCCTATCTGGGGCGGCTTTGTGGATTACACACTGTTATTGTTGATAAGTCTGACGGATGTATTGACGCCGGCAGAGCTGATGCTTTGAATGCACGCACTTTGCAACTTCTAGAGCTGGTCGATTTATTTGACGAGCTTTATCCTTTAGGAAAAACATGCAACACCAGTTCTGTGTGGACAGATGGAAAATTTATCTCACGGCAATCTTCGTGGTAGGAGGAGCTTGAAGGATGTTTTCATAAACATTTTCTAATGCTTGGACAGTCCAATGTGGAAAAGCTTTTAGATAGCAGGCTTAAGAACACCGGATCTGCAGTGAGACGTTCAACATCAGTTCAGAATATTGAGGTCAATGAAAACGGATGTCTCACGACTCTCTCCAATGGAGAGAGAATCCAATCAAGCTACGTTATCGGAGCGGACGGTTCCCGTTCATTCGTTCGCGATCACTTCGAAATACCTTTTGAAATTGTCCGGCCTCAAATCGTATGGGCCGTAATTGACGGTATTATTGAAACAGATTTTCCAAAGGTTCCTGAAATCATTGTTTTTCAGACAGAAACATCCGATGTGGCATGGATTCCTAGGGAAGAAAAAATTGATAGATTCTATGTAAGAATGGATGCTAAGGATTTTACCTTTGAGGAGGCGATTGAAAAAATCAATCGAGCCATGCGGCCACACTCTTTAAGTTTTAAAGAAATTGAATGGTATTCGCGGTTTTCCGTCAAGGAATCAGTTGCTGAAAATTTCTTCGTACGAGATCGTATTTTTCTTGCAGGAGACGCAAGTCATATCCATTCGGTTAACGGAGGACAAGGTCTCAATACAGGTCTTGCAGACGCGTTCAACCTTATTTGGAAGATAAACATGGTGATGAATCACGGTGCTTCAAAAAAACTTTTGCAGAGTTATGAAAATGAGCGCAGGCCAATTGCTCAAAGTGTAATAGAGACATCAGGAGCACTTGTCCGGTCCACTAAGTATTCTCAAAATGGGACTCATGCCCAAGACTACGTAAAGATCGTTCAAAGGCAGGCTGGAAATATAACTGGAATGGGAATTCGCTACGGAGAGCAGGGCATGCCGGGTTCTCGATTATTTGACTTTGAAATATATGATGGACCTCGCAAAACACGCGTTTATACCCATTTGGACTACACCAAATACACGTTATTGGTCTTTAGCGATAGCAAGGTTGAACTCAATTTACCTGAATTTGTAAAAGTAATACAAATTTATCAAAACGAAAATCAGACAGGATTTTGGGCAAAGGATTCTCCCTATACAGACCAGTCTATCTTAGTAAGACCTGATTCCTACCTAGAGGCGTGTGCTCCGATTGATAAAATGGAATCTCTTATGGAACGGATAAAATCATGAAAAGATTTGTTTTCTTAACTCTTGGGATGTTTACAGTCAGCAGTAGCTTATTTATGGCTGCTGGTCTCCTTCCGAAAATGAGTCAAACGATTGGGCAACCTGTTTCAATTACGAGTCAATGTATAACTGCTTTTGATTTGGCATACCTTTTCTCAGCTCCCCTTTTCTCCATCGCTTTGGCGAATAAGGCATCAAAGCCTATTCTTCAACTAGCATTCATCGTATTTCTTCTCGGGAATCTAATTATTTTGTTTTCTGAAAGCTTTGTCCCATTCCTCTTTGGATGGAGCCTTACCGGATTAGGAGCAGGGATCTTTAACCCGTTATGTGTCAGTATCGCCATTCAATCGGTCGAGCAAACTACCAAAGGGAAAGTTTTAAGTTTGCTCTGGGGAGCTAACAGTGCGGGAGCCGTATTTGGCGTACCATTTGGAATTTATCTTTCTTCAAGATTTAATTGGCGGTTTTCAATAGGTTTTATTTTTGTTCTTGGAATAATTGCATTAATAGGTGTTTCTCTTCAACAAGTCGATAAGACTTTCCCAGTAGTTTCTTCCTTAAGAGATAGGCTTCGCCTCCTTGTCGATAAAAACATCTTGTCGGTAGTCGGCATTACCTGTCTCACTTCAATAGCAAGCTTGGGACTCTACTCCTTTGTAGCTCCGATACAAGCAGGCGCCCCCTATTCACTGACCGTTTCTCTATTCGTTTGGGGACTGGGTGGGTTTATAGGAAGTTCATTAGTTGGTTTTTTTGTTGATCGAACAAAAAAACCACGGGTTGTCATGGCTTATATTCTCATGGGTCTTATGCTTACCTTTATCACTCTCCCTTTTACCAAAGACCTACCCTATTTAGGATTGATCTCATTTTTTATGTGGGGCGCGTTTGGATGGGCCACGCCAACACCTCAACAGCATGTTTTGTTTGAACTGAGTGAAAATCAGTCGGCAATTCTGCCAGCTTTAAATTCTTCAGCGATTGGATTGGGCAGTTCTCTAGGAACTGCAATGGGTGGTCTTATTATTGCCTCAGGATTTAAGGAAATCAATCTTCCATTTCTAGCCGCCATTTTGCTAGTTGGAGCCATCATCGGTCAGTTGAAGTTAGTTAAAATCCCAATAAAGGAGTATTGCTCATGAATAGACCCGTCATTATTGTTGATCCATTGTCATCAGGAATTGAATTGGCTCCCGCTTTTAAGGCACGAGGAATACCAGCGATTGCAGTCACTCTTAAGCATCAAGACTGGCTTGGATTCGGAACAAAAATCCAAAGCTCTGACTTCCTTGAAATTATCCCAGATCAACCAGATATTGAAAGACTTATAAAAAAGTACGATCCGATTGCGATTATTCCGTGCACCGATGAAAGCATTCCTCTTGCGGAACACTTGATTTCGATTTTAACACCACAGTTTGCTAACGATCCAAAAAAATCGCCTCATCGATTGCATAAGGCTCTCATGCAGAGAGCTTTGGAAGAGGCCGGGGTTCCGGCCCTAAAGACCCTGTATACCGCATCTGAAACTGAAGCAGAAATCTGGATTAAAGAAAGCGACTTGCAGGATTGTCCTCTTATTGTCAAACCTCCAACTTCTGCCGGCAGCGATAAGGTCTTTCATATTCCAGTAAAAGGAGATTGGAAAAAAGCATTCAACCGAGTCTTGACAGAACCATCTAAAATTACCGGTAAAAGCAACGAAACTGTCGTCATCCAAGAGCAAGCTGTCGGTACTGAATATGCGGTTGGGACTATAAGTGCCAATGGAAAACACTATTTAGCGCATTTGATTAAATACAATAAAACATCCTCTGGTGAGCGAAATACTGTTTTCGATCACGTCGAGTTTATCCCTCATAATACAGAAGCTTTTGGCGAACTATTTGATTACACACAAAAAGCCTTGGATGCTTTGGGCATTCGTTGGGGCGCAGCTCATAACGAAATCATGCTCACGAAAAATGGTCCACGCCTGATCGAGTCTGGTTCCAGAATGTGCGGCGGTCCTGTCGTCGGATTTGCTCGTGAAGCCAGTGGCAGCAGTCAAGCTGATAAATTGGTTGAAGTCTATGTCGATGGTGATGTCCTAACAAAAGAATACCTGTTTAGAAAAACAGTTGTACCTGTTTTTTTGAAGGCTCTTACTCAAGGAACAGTATCGAATGTTGAGGCCCTTGAGGGCATTTCACAGTTGTCAACATTATTTAATAAATATATTTGGATTAAAAATAGTGACCGCGTATCCCAGACAGTAGACTATCTAACAAGCATTGGGATCGTTGCGCTAGCTGGAGACCGTGAGTCTATCTTTTTAGACTATAAAAAAATTCGAAATATGGAGTCAAAATTAGTTATCAACTAGTAATCTTGATGTACTTTATCTGTAGTTTTTGTTGCTAAACCAAAACTCATAGAGATTGTGACTACTCCTGCCTTCACCTCCATTGAGGGTTTTAGGACTTATTACATTCGTATTGTCTCTCAATAATTGCCTTCCCATTATATTCTCATAATGAAAAAACTTATTTCAGCCATGAAATTTAATAGTCCCAAATTTTTTCGGCTCTTGAGGTCCAGGCCAATACAAAAGTGTCCAAGCCTAAGTCATTTGGAGAACCGCTAGGTAGTTGAGTGCGCTTTTTACTTCGACTTCTTCTCTTGTCGTGAATTCTCTATCTAAATTTCGGACAAGTTGAATCTTTTTACATTTTTGAAAAAGATCCGAGAAATATCTAAAATTTTTGCTAGGAGTTCCATCGCTCAACTTAACTTCAAATAAATGTGCAGGCCTTTTCTTTTGGACGATCAGAAAATCAATTTCATGTCCCTCCTTAGTTTGAATAAAATGAATATCTCCTTCGCGTCCGTTACAATCTTCTTGAAACTCGATTTCCTTTTTTAAGGATAGGGCTACTAGATTTTCTAACTTTTGGGCTTCACCGCCTTCGACACGGGCGCAATCATAAAAATAATATTTCCCTGCTTTTTTTAAGCTTCGGGCAATATTTTTTGAATAGGGGGATACCCTAAACACGATATACATGCGCTCCAACAATCGGAGCCAATTCTTAATCGTTTTATCATCTCGGCCCAAATCCTCAGAAAGCGAATTATAAGAAATAGTAGAACCTACTCGGGTGCTCAATTGCTCAATCAATAGTTCAATTCCATCGATATCGCGAACAGCTTCAAGGGAGACTAAATCTTGCCTCACTATAATGTCGCTATGAGTTTTCTTCCAGAGATTGTAAAATCGCTCTGATCCCTCGAAGAAGGGCTCTGGAAATCCGCTTAGGGAGATCAATTTTTTGTAATCTTCTTCTAAACTATTTTTAGACTTGTTCTGACAAAGTTCTTTGAGATCCAAAGGATTGAGCCTCATGGAAAAATACCTACCTGCTAAGGAGTCACCCATCTTTCTTGCAATATCGAGTCGAGCGCTTCCCGTAATTAAGAATTTCTGTCGGGCCAAATAATTATCGTCGCAGATCCCTTTTAACCAAAGCTTCCAGTTTTTCATTTTATGAAGCTCGTCAAAGATTACAAGACTTTTAGATTGATCCCACTGAAGATCTTTAAATACCTTCAAGTCTTTTTTTATATCGTAGTTATAGTAAGCATGATTTTGGGTAAGGCTTTTCGCGAGCGTTGTTTTTCCTACTTGCCTTGGCCCCATAAGTAGGATCATTTTTTTCTTGATCAGTTCGTCTATATAAGGTGTCAAATACCGGTCCATTATTGCCATTTTCGGAGACTACTCCGGAAAAGTCAAGACTAATTCGGAATAGTCTCCGAAAATGGCAAGTCCAAAGAGCGAATCCGGAGATGGGGTTCGGGGTCGTACGGATGGACCGACGACGACCAAAACCAATTTTGACTCATATCAGCAATTCTATCTGGATTGTATGGACCCCCTTGACTCATTGCTCTACCTAAAGACTCATATTCTTCTAGCGTCGGTAATCGTGCCCCATCTCCCAAATCGCGACAGAAACGATCTGCATCGTTCCAGTTCATGTGTCGGGCACCTGCGGCTCTTGCAGCTCTTCAACCCTTCATGCCTGGCTTCTTCGTGGACTGCTGAGCTCCAAAGCAGATTACCTACGCGATATTGCTCTGCACCCAGGGCTACAAAGACCTGCAACTGCTCATTGCCCAATACAGGTTCCAACCGCTCATTCTCAGCCAAGGGCTGCGCTGCAGGTCGCTGTTGACCCGCAAAACCATGACCGCCTCCATTCTGAGCTTGGGGCCTCCTCGGATTCGCCCTAGCGGAGGGGGAGGTGAAGCTGGAAGTGCATTTAAAATTCTTATACTCTTGAGTCAGTTAAAATAAAAACTGGGACCCGGACACAGGAAGCCGCCAGTAGCCTTGGAACCAGGATATTTTCTAGTTTTGCCTTGAGTTTTTTTGGTCCCCAAGTAGAACTGAGTGCCCAAGTTTGTAACCTACAACTAAAGGCATAATGATGTGCCACAATCTGATTGAGCCTACGAGTCTGGAAAAAGCTTAGTTCTTACTTGGCATCTGGGGAAATCACTATCTATCTGATATTAATCGAATAAATCGATTTGGTTGAACTTGTTATCAGTTCATCTTGTTATATTTTTGTGATTATTATATAATTAATGAATAATTTCAAATAGAAGACCTCCCTTGGGCGGTTTGGGAGAATTACCGGTATTGTTGGATAGCTGATTTAAAACTGAGGTGAGACAAAATGAAATATTCCAAATTATTATTTATTACTTTTGCTCTTTTAATCAATAGTGCGGCGGCACTAAGTGCCGAATTTATTCCGTATTCTAAAGATAATTTTGAAGCCTTGCAGAAGCAGGACAGGAGGATAGTGCTGCAATACCATGCTTCGTGGTGTCCTATCTGCAAGAGACAGAAAAATGTTCTGGATGTTCTGACAAAAGATCCAAATTTAAAAAATGTTGAGTTTGTTACCGCCAATTATGATGCGGATAAAGAAGTCAGGAAACAGTATTCAGTGAAAGGGCAATCAACCCTGATATTATTCCAGGGGGGAAAAGAGTTGAAGCGCAGTCAAGGCATGACTGACGCGACAGAGCTTGCGGATTTCCTTAAAAAGTCTTTTGGTACGCAAACGGGATCAAAATTCAATTAGGAGGTAGGACATATGCTTCCCAACTTATCCCAGATATTTCTAAGCCTTTTAGCGGGATTGCTC
>JBDSKY010000117.1:0-6868 GCA_039916675.1 Bdellovibrionia bacterium | reverse complement strand
GACGAGTTTGAGGCTTCAAAGCAAGGGATGTGGCTGCTTTTAGTAACTGAGGTTCTGATGTTTGGTGGGCTCTTTGTAGCTTACGGCATCTTTCGTGGCCTCTATCCGGCCATGTTTCACGAAGCTCATGAAATGCTAAATGTTCAGCTGGGGACTTTGAACACTGTCGTTCTTATTACCAGCAGCTTGACAATGGCCATGGCAGTGAGATCTTCACAGATCGGTAAAAGAAACCAGACTAAGTGGTATTTGGTTGCCACATTTATTCTAGCCTGTTGCTTCCTTTGTGTGAAATATGTGGAATACACTCATAAATTTCATGACGGTCTTTTGCCCGGTGGACATTTTACAAATACCGAACTGAAAGACCCGAAGGCTCCGCTCTTCTTTTCTCTATACTTCTTGATGACGGGCTTACATGGGATTCACGTCTTAATTGGGATGGGTGTGATTGCCTGGATGTTGATAAGAAATAGGCGGAGAGAATTTTCTCCAGCGTTTTATACTCCAATAGAATTAACAGGCCTTTATTGGCACTTTGTTGATCTGGTTTGGATCTATCTATTTCCGCTTCTTTACCTGGTAGGATAAATATGGAAACACATAAACATTCAGATACTCATAAGACTCACCATTTCATTTTGCCTGTAAAGACTGCTGTGGCGATTGGAACCGCGCTTCTCATTCTCACGGGCGTGACGGTAGGCGTTGCTCACATAGACTTAGGGCGGTTCAATTTTGTAATAGCCATGGCTATTGCAACTGCGAAGGCGCTCCTAGTTGGGTTGTTCTTCATGGGACTACTTTACGATAAACGTGAAAACGCGATGATTTTCCTCACGTCTTTCGTATTTCTCGGGATTTTCATTACATTGACCGGAACTGATTTGTTTTTCCGTGGTGACATCTATGTGAAGGGGCCTTTGATGGCCGCAGTGGAAAGTAAATCGAAGATCGCCAAACCTTGGATTTCCAGTCCCGAGTTAATAGCTCATGGGAAAGAACTTTTTGCGGTTCAATGCGCGACCTGTCACGGGGCTGAAGGTAAAGGAAATGGCCCAGCAGCGTCTGCTTTAACGCCAGCTCCTCGAAACTTTACGCAAACCGAAGGCTGGAAAAACGGGCGCAAGGTTACCATGATTTTTAAGACTTTGAAGGAAGGCCTTCCTCCCTCGGCAATGGCATCTTACGCGACTTTACCAGCAGATGATCGCTGGGCATTGTCTCATTATGTAGCGAGTATAGGGACTAAACCAGAGACCGATACTGCAGCTGATTTTGCCAAAATCGGAGTGGATCCTACTAAAGAATCTGTCGTAGAAAAAGAGGCAGCCACGATACCACTTTCCTTGGCCATGAAGCGCGCGGCGGTACCGGAGACTGAAGAGCAAGTTAATGCACTTCATGTCTATCACCCTGGAGCCTCAGGAGGCGCGCAGGACGAAGGTGCCTCAGTAGGTGCTCAGCTCTATTCAGCACATTGTATTCAATGCCACGGGGATCGTGGAGAAGCTGGAATCAAGGTAAGGAACTTGGGTGTGAATCCAACTGCTTTTGTCACTACTAGATCCTTTAAAGATGGACTTGATAGTTTGAAATCTCAGCAAGCGTTTACTAAAATTGTAGTTCAGGGTTTACCTGGAGATTTGATGCCAAGCATGGGTCAGTTGAGTGGCTCAGAAATATCTGAACTCTATCAACATGTGCTAACTTTAACTAAGTAAGCGATTTTGGTTAGCTTCTAACTTGGCGGGGTAGATGAGGACCTGGTTGCCAGCTCAGTTGCCCGTCTTAGGTTCAAGCTCGTAAACTGACTCGACCATAACAGGGATCGCTTTGGGTTCGCTTACAATTTCTCTTTCCAGTTGATGGATGTTAAAACTCTTGCCGTATAAGTTTTCGATTTCTTGCGCAGAAATGGAAAATGGAGGTTTCGCTATTGGAGAAGGGGGAGGCGTTAGCTCAATAGATATCTGTAGGAAGCGGAATCCATCTTTCTTCGAACAGCAATTTACCAACTTAGTGATATGAGCTGCATATTTAGAACGCAGGTCGGAAGGCAAAGCTATCAAAGCAGCTCGGTCATAGAGTGCTCCAATCTCGCCTAGTAGATCTTGTTCAAAGTTAAAGAAATCTCCGCAGTAAAGAGTGATTCCATCTCCTCGAAAGACCTCAAAATGACCTTCGGTAGATTGCTGAAACTGGATTTGATTGTCTGTAAAAAATTCTTTGCAGGCAAGTGCACTCAATTCAACTCCTATTACTTCGTGTCCCTGCGAACGCAGCCATTTTAGATCAAGGCTCTTTCCACATAAAGGAACTAAAACACGTGTGGGTTGGATTTGAGAGAAATGTTTAATTAATTCAGGTTCTACCTCTAGTTGATGAAAACCTGTCTCGTGTTTTTCCCAGCGCCTTAGCCAATAGTTCTTTTCCATAAACTTACAAATACGTTGCCTTCACTTAGGAAGCAAATGGGTTTGGATTAAAAGCGATGAGCTTCGATGAGCTCTATGGTAAAAACCGCTGAAGGACAGAGATAGAAAAAAGTAAGCCAAGCAAAGCTTTCATCAATTGCATTTTGTCTATCGACATATGCGTTTTCTCTATCGACCGAACTCTTAGGGTTCTTGCTATAACTGTCATGCTTGTATTATTGCGCTATCTTGAAATGCATACAATTGTGTCAAGTGGGACACAGGTGAGACGCATAGCTTCTTTGTATATTTTGTTTGATCTGGCTTCTATAAGAAGGTTTAATCTGATTGCTTAGGGGTGTGAAGTAAAATTACCTTTAGAATATAAAATCTTCGGCATGTTATTTGCTCACGTTTAGCAGTTGGTCGAAACCTTGAAAATGAGAGGATTTATGAAAAATTTCAATTTGAAAAAACTTGTAACCAGTATGACGTTCTTAGCGTTGGTTTGTGCGGTTCCTGCTCAGGCTGCAGCGAATCGTTTATCGGATGGGAGTAAGGCTATCGGACTTATCCTCGGAAATCCTTCTGGCGTGACCGGTAAGATGTGGCTCGAGGATAGTCACGCCGTCGATATGGGGCTGTCTTTTTCTTCCGATAGCTTCATTTTAGTCTACGCTGATTACCTTTTACATTTTCCTGGATTGTTCGGAAGTTCTTCTACTTTCACCGAGAATTTGAAACCTTACTTGGGCCTGGGGGCTGAACTCAGCTTCGCCAGAGATTCAAATCGTATCGGTTCCCGATATTTGACTGCGGGAGGTTCATCAATGGGGATTGGCGTGAGAATTCCGATTGGAGCTGAGTGGATGGTGCCTGACGCTCCTTTTGGGATTTTTCTTGAGATCGCGCCTGTATTTGGAATTGCTCCAACTAGCTATAGTGTAGTTGAAAGTGGTGTGGGCGTTCGTTGGTACTTCTAGTAGTGAATTAGTCGATTTTTGAATTGGAAGTTAGGCGATTGGATGAGGACGGTTAGAACCACCCTCATTGATCGCCTGCTTTCAAATTTAGTTGGGAATGGGGACTTAGAAGGGTACGAATACGAGAAGTTTCTGCTGCTTACTTGCGAAAGAGTCTACTCGTTATTCTGAGCAATATAGTCGCGGTTTTTCTTGCCCTTCATTTTGTACTTAAGCATTCCTTCGAACATTTGTTTGCATTGTCCGACAGAGAAAGGCTTCGCTAAGAAAGGGGGACTGATAGTTTTGTTACCTAAAGTCGCGAAAAACTGGTCTACAGGCATCGCCGAAGTAATAATAACTGGAGTGTCCTGATAAAGTTTTTCACAGGTGTGCCAGAAATCCAGGCCGGTCGACTGACCTTCCAAAAAGATATCGGCGACGATAAGGTCGTAGGGAGACTCGTTTGCATCTCGATTTCTAAGTTCTAGGATTTTGATGGCGTCTTCCACACTTGTGGCCGTATCTAGGAGTACAGTGGGATCTATAGATTCCAATACCTTCTTAAAGACAGGCATTAGTTCTTTATCATCTTCTAAGATAAATACCTTAAGATCGCTCTCACCTGTTTGCCGAGCAAATTCAAATTCTTCAAAACTTTTTGCATTTTTTAGCTGCGCCATCTTGCCTCCGAGTAATAATACAATATCAAATAAATGTAGAGCAAAATTCGAGCCGACCTGCAGATTTCTGAAATATCAGAGAGTTGGTTGGGGGACGAGAATTGGATATATAAAGCCAGGGGCTTTGTGCCCCAAATAAATGACCCAATGTGCCCCGGGTTAGTATAGAGTACGATGATGATACAAGCTTCAGTGGCGATTATTGATGACGATCCAGCAATCCTCGCGTTGTTGAGAAAATTTTATTCGCTCGAAAATTATTCTGTTTCAGCTTTTACGAATGCGTCCGACGCTCTTGCATCTTTTGATAAGAGAAAAGCCGATGGTTTACCCATTTATCAACTTGTAGTATCCGATCTCAAACTTCCTGATTTGAGCGGCATAGAGCTGCTAGAGAAAATTCACTCTATGGCGCCTAAAACCCCTGTTATCCTCGTCACTGCTCACGGAAGTGTGGAGACGGCAGTGGACTCTTTGAAGCGTGGAGCTTTTGATTACGTCGTTAAACCTATTGATTTTGGAGAACTCAGTCATATTTCCAAACGCGCGATTCACATTCAAAATTTAGAGGCAGATCGACAATCTTTAGAAGATCGACTTAAACGAACTCAATCCTTGGGCCTGATGATCGGCAAGAGCAAAAAAATTCAGGAAGTTTTTGATCTCATCGAACGTGTTGCTAAGTCAGTATCGAATGTCTTAATTACGGGGGAAAGTGGAACTGGAAAGGAAATGGTCGCCCGGGCGATTCATGCTCAAAGTACACGAAATGAAAATCCATTTATTGCGATCAATTGTTCTACAATTCCTGGCAACCTCTTGGAGTCGGAACTTTTTGGACATAAGAAAGGCTCTTTCACGGGTGCTACGGACTCTCGAAAAGGACTCTTCGAAGAAGGTCAGGGCGGAACGATCTTCCTAGATGAAATCGGCGATATGCCACTTGAACTTCAAGCAAAGCTTTTGAGAGTACTTCAGGAGCGACAGATTAAACCAGTAGGCGAGAATAAATCCCACGACATTGACGTGAGAATACTTGCTGCGACCCTATGTGATTTAAAAACATTGGTTCAGGAAGATAAATTCAGAGAAGACTTGTTTTATCGATTATGCGTAATCCCAATTCAAGTTCCTGCCTTGCGTGATCGTACCGAAGATATTCCTTTATTGGCCGAACACTTTGTAAAAAAATATTGCGAGATTAATCAACTTCCCCTTAAAACGCTATCGAAGGCGGCGATTGCTAAATTGATTGGCCTCCCTTGGCCAGGTAATGTGCGGGAGTTGGAAAACGCTATTGAACGTTGCGTGGTTTTGTCGGACAAGACCGTAATCGAGGAATGCGAAATTAAGAGCGATGGCATTGTGAAGGAATCTGGGCCGACGGAATTTTTTCAAAAATTGCCAACGCTTAAGGAATTAGAAAGTTCTTATATTAATTATGTTCTGAATCATACAGGACAGAAGAAGGAAAAAGCGTCCGAAATTTTGGGCATAGACAGAAAAACCCTTTATAGATCTCTCCAGGCAAAGGAAGAGTAGTCTGATTCTGGCTAAGCGACCGGAGACTGATTCTTCAGAGATACTTGCGCCAAAAGCTTTTCCATATCTGTGATAATGGCTCCCGCTTTAGTAGGATCTTTTTCTCTAGAAGCACTTTCTAATTGGCCCCCGAGTTTTCCAAGATCCTCAAAACCGTAGCTTTTTGCATTTCCTTTAAGGCGATGGCCAATAGTTTCCATTTTTTTGAAGTCAGCTTTTTCTATGAGCTGCCGAAGCTCACCGATTTCAGCTTTTCTGTTCTTTAAATATTCCGGAACTAGTTCTGCTAACTCACTTTCCAGTTTATCAATGATTGCCTGTGTGGATTGGGCCTTTGGCATAGGGTTATCAGTCTTAGGCGATGCAATGTATTGGGTATGATCCAAGATTGCTTTGCGGAGCCCATAAGGACTGATGGGTTTAACCAAATAAGCGGCAAACTTAGCATTAATAAAACGCTCCGATTGATATTCGTGATCATGGGCCGATACTGCCACGAGCGGCGTAGGAGGCAGGAATTCGGCTGTTTCCCACTCTCGAATCAGCGATGAAGCCGTATATCCATCCATTTCAGGCATCTGAAGATCCATTAGAACGATGTCAAATCGGGCTTCTTTAAATTTGTCGACTGCGATCTTGCCATTATCAGCAAAGACTAATCGATACCGATTGGAGCCTAGGTAGGCTTTGATCAGAAACTGATTGTCTTTGGAATCGTCCACAACCAAGATGCGAAGTCGGCGTTCATCAAAGGGCAATTCTGTTTGGGTAAGCTGGACTCGTTCTGGCTCTTTACGACTATCAATCGTAATGCCGGTGCAGGCTTGCCGAATGGAATCAATGAGCGGAATAGGTTTAACAGGTTTAAATAAGAAATTCTTGATTCCAAACTCTGCTAGCTTCTCAATGTCATCAGCCGAGGCCGTTGTTTTAATCAGGAAAACAAAGTGACTCATTTCCAGTTTTTCCCGTCGATACCGGGAAAAAAGACGATTTAAAGTATTCTTGGCATATTCGAAATCAATGATGAAGGCTTCTTTTTTTGCAATCGCAATATCTCTCTTGGAGAAGAAGTGAACTAGGTTGTTTTGCTCCTTTAATCGTACAGACGTTCCGCCTGTTTTTTTAATCAGGTCTTCAATTAAAGTAGCGATTCGGTCATTTGGCTCAACGATGACCGCCTCATAAGGTCCAAAGTTTTCACCAGAAATAATTTGGTCAATGCTGACCAAGCTGATGCTCGATTGCGGTGTCATATTGAAGG
>JBDSKY010000116.1:0-3893 GCA_039916675.1 Bdellovibrionia bacterium | reverse complement strand
CAAGGTGAGGGGTTTAAAACCCTTATCGAAGGGCAAAAAGTAGAGTTTGAATTAATTGAAGGGCCTAAAGGGCCACAGGCTGCAAACGTAGCTAAAGCAGTTCAAACACAATAGTCTTCAGACAAACTGTAAAAAAGGGCAAATAAAATTATTTGCCCTTTTTTCGTTCTTCCAGCTAGCGGCTTACTTCCAATTTAATCCAGGAGTTTTTGCCGTTAATGACTCGATCGATGCTGTCTCTTGGCACTCAAGCGACGCTACAGGGAACGTGCAATACTTAGTTGCCAGAACAGCTGTGGGAAAGTGATTTCCACTTTTCTTCAAACCCCCAAATGGTAATCTCGAAGATGCACCCACGGTGGACTTATTCCAATTAATCACACCAGCTTCTAGGCTATCCCAACATTTCTCATAGGTCTGTCGGCTCTTTGTGAACACACTTGCAGCCAATCCAAATTGAGTTACATTAGCTTGAGCAATTGCTTCATCTAAACTGTCCACTCCTAAAATCACTACATTGGGAGCAAAAAGCTCAGTCTGCTGATAAACACTTTTCTTAGATTGCTCCAACGAAATCTGGTTCGCTAAGCAGATGGAAGGCGTCACATAATTTCCGGAAGTTTCTAATTCTAGCGATTTCCCTCGCATTATGATTTCGCAACCTTCACGGGTAGCAATTCCTAAAAATTTCATAAACCGGTCCACCGATCCCTGATCAATCAGGGGACCCATGAAAGGGCTATCCATCGGGTGACCAATTTTAAAAGCTTTGGACCGTTGGTGAAAGCGATCTACGAATTCTGGCAATACACTACGATCTACCAAGATTCGGCTGGTCGCACTACACCGTTGCCCCGACGTAAGAAATGCCCCTAAAAGACTTTCGTGGAGCGCTATATCCATATCTGCATCGGAGCAAACAATGGCTGAATTTTTACCGCCCATTTCAAGTGCTAAGAGTTTCCAATGCTGCTGTAATGTATCTTGTTTAATTCGAGTTCCAACTTCATAAGATCCTGTAAACAAGACTCCGTCTATACCTTCATGTGTAACCAGGCGACGGCCCACTTCTCTCTCACCTTGAATTACATTAAAGACCCCTGGAGGAAATCCCGCTTCCTGAAAACACTCGGCCATTACTTGCCCAACCAAGGGGGTTTTCTCCGACGGCTTGAAGATCACGGTATTGCCCGTCAGCAAGGCTGGCATAATATGACCGTTCGGTAAGTGGCCTGGAAAATTAAAAGGTCCAACTACCGCCATCACACCTAATGGACGATAACGGCATTTTCCTTTCACTTGATCAACGGTCGGGATTTCAAAGTCTGCAATAAATGTCATGCTATCTTGAATCGTGATATCGACTTTCCCGACCATAGCCGCCAACTCAGTCTTGGCTTCCCAAAGAGGCTTTCCCACTTCGCGAGCAATCACTTCCGTTAGAAAATCTTCATGGCGGAGCAGAGCAGCTTGATACTTCTTCAGATATGCTGCCCGGTCTGCCACAGTCAAACGGCGCCAGGAAAGAAATGCATTTCTCGAAGACTGAACTGCCTCATCGACCGAAGAATATGAATATTGAACTTTTCCAAACTCATCCGAAAAATCTGCCGGGCTTCGGCAAACCCATTCGCCATTCACTTCTTTGGGCGAAGAAAATTCGCCCTGAATAAAATTACCCTTCACCTTAATATCGGCCGAAAGTTTAAATCGAGTTGCCATGGTATTTTACTCCTTCTTAAATTATTTAATAATACGGCATAAACGTCACTGCGTCGTTTAAATTTAGATCCAAAGCGGTCTGGACATCCTTGGCGGCCGACTCCAGAAGCTGAAGCTTGCCTTCATTTATGACGGCCGTAACCGCTACAGCTCTAAATTCGCCTGGATGTTGTTTGCTCTTACAAAGTAGCCCGACCTCTCTCATGGGAGAGTCCGTCGAACCGGAGGATGAGTTCAAATGCAGATTCTTAATTTTTTTGATTGGAAGAACTTCATCAACACCGGCCCAAAGGTGAGGACCTCCGTCGAAGGGGTCCACCTGGTCTTTATAGTGGAAACCGATCTTTTTAAGCATATGAAGCACCGGCTCAGTTTCTTTCCCTACTTTACCAATTGAATTTCGAGCCTCCGCTGGCAAAAACGTCGTATAAATCTTACCCGAAGGAAAAAGAGAAAATATAAATTCTTTGTTTTTTTGGCATAGCTGGTCGGCTTCCCAGTAATCCATATTAGTGAATCGTCGCCCAATGGCTTCCCATAATGGTGATTGCCCCTTTTTGTTCAAAGGTGGCAAAAGCTCTGCCAAAATCTTTCGCTTAAATTTTCCGCGATTTAAACCGAGAAACAAGAACCGGACAAAAGAAAGCTGTCGACCTACTCTGGCCTCTGAATTTCTATATTCTGGATCTAAAACCAGCCCGCCAACTTCAGAGGGCCCATTATTATCGTATTTTAATTTGAGCGTTCCATGGATGAAACCGGTATTAATCGTTTCAGAAAATTTTTCTTCACTTCCTACTTCAAAATAAAAGTGTGGTGATTCTACCGTTCCATGTTGGCCGGCAATCATTGAAGTCCCTAAAACTTTATGAGTTTCAGTCTCTTCGGCTATAAAAATATACTTGCCATCAAACTTTCCAGTCAGCTGGTCACGAAATGAAAAAAGTGAACGATGAATTTTTTCCCTAAGCACGTCCTGATCGTTCGTTAAATTAATAAAACCTGGAATCTGAGCAAAACGCTCCAAAGCGTCTAGATCTTTCTCTTGAATTTCCCTTAGCAGAATCATAAGCAAACTTTCTCGATCACTTTTTCATAGAACAAAATGGTTTTTTCAAACTGTTCTAATATATTATGCTCATTAGGACTGTGGCTATTTCCTGCAGATTTACCAGGACCAAAAATTAACGCAGGGTATCCTGCCAGAAAATATTGAGCTGCCTCCGTGGAAGTGGCCTTCTTCGAGAACACGGGTTCAATCCCGGCACCCTCCATTGCCTTGCCGCAAATTTTAGTAAATTCGTCTTCCAAACTCATATTCAGAGAAGGATTCATTCTTTCGCGAACTGCCGTGACGTTCAAGCTAGGATAGCGGCCCGCGATTGCCTGCACACCTTTTCTGATTTGCTTTTCCATCTCATCTGGAAGTAGATCGGGCAGAAGTCTCAAATCAAAATGCAACTCAACTTCACCCATCCCCTGTTTGAGCTGTCCAAAATTTACAGTGGAAAAAGGAGGTTCAAAACTCGTATCTTTGACTTTTTCAACGTCTGCCGCGACACCCTTAAAAAACTCTACAACCTCCGTCACACAAGGCAAAAGATTATCGGGCAAGAACTTAACTCCCGAATCACCTGAACCGCCTAGCTCTACCCGAAATGACTTTGCGTTGCCTTCAGTTTTAGTCGTTTCACGAAAAAATCTCTTAAAGTCCTCGAACTGGTGCGAGGTTAGATAAAACTGAGTGAGAGCATGGTCGGGTACTTTGTTAACCGCATCTCCACCGTCTAAGCGCGTAAAACGCATCTCAAACCCTTGTTCCATCGCACGGTGAAGGAAATTAACCGAAGCCAGGATGGCGTTCACTCCTAAGTGAGGGTAGGAGCTATGAGCCGATTTGCCGAAGGAATGAAGATCAATCCTCCGATTGAAACCTCGCGCATCCCTTTCAATCATCTGATAACCAATCGAGATACGATAAATATTCATACATTTATGTGAATAAACCAGCTTCAGACCGGAAGGCTCACCCACTAAGACATATTTTGGGTTGAGAGCTAAAGACTTAATTAAGTATTTAGCCCCGAACATCCCCAGCTCTTCTCCGCAGGTGCCGGCTAAATAAATCGGACTTTTTAATTTTCGCTCCCGAAATCGTTCAAGAGCATGCA
>JBDSKY010000115.1:0-4701 GCA_039916675.1 Bdellovibrionia bacterium | reverse complement strand
TGGACGCTGGTGTGTCATTGGCAACAGAAGTGCCGGAAAGCCTATTCGGACCTCCTCTGAATTTTTATCAACAACGGGTGCGTTCTTGGGAAATGGGCCGACATTCAATCTACGGACAATTTGTTTCAAATTTGTTTTCCCTCAATGGACAAAACACGGTCTCAGGTTTTGTAGTTCAAAAGTCGTTTCAATTTTATGCTGTTCTTTCAAATACTGCTGATTGGATAAGAGTTCCTTTGTTTGTAGTAATGGGAGTAAATCCTCAGTTCTGGATCAAGGTCGCCGGCTTCACCGCTGCCCCTATTATCCCATTGTTAATTTTTAAATACACAAAGGCCGAAAAACGTCCTGACCTAGATATAGGTTTGGGAGCAATATTTACTTTCCCTATCTATAAATCCATCTCCACAATCACGTCCATCTTGGGAGCCATCCGGACGCTTTGCGTTTACTGGCCGAACTACACTCACAAGCCTAATATACCGGAGCTGGAAAAAAATAATGATCCTCGCTGCATTTGGCTTCAAGCTGAAACGACTGAACCTCAAGTAGCAATAGAATCGAACATGGGGAGTAACTGAGCTATGTTAACGAGAAATATAAATATTGTCCTTTTTGGATTATCGCTTCTGATCTCAGGATCAACCTATGCTGCAGATCTTGAGCAAGGTCTTGATGCTCCCAATGCCCACGCCTCTATTGAAATGTCAAATCTAGCTTTTGTGCTAGGTAGTGAGGAAAACGCAGTTGGCGCCCCCCCGATAGAGGGAGTCAGAAGCTGGAGACAATCCAGAGCGTGGTACCAAATAAAAAAGTGGGTCTCCATTACTGTTGGCGTAGGAATTTTTGGCGGCATCGTAATTGCCGTTGTTCAGCCGTTTGCCATTGTTCAGCTCTTTGGCGCTGGAGGCCTATTCGGTGATGGTGATAATAGTCCAGGTCCCCTGCCCTTCGTTCCAAACGGCGACGCATTTAGCCGTGGGATGTATTTGAGCGTTTGGACTGATGCTGCAGAGGACCCCATTTTAGCAGACAAATACAATTATATTTTGGGAGATAGCCGGAAAGAATTTCATCTCATTGAATTTATTAAAAAATACAAAATTGACTCGATTTCTCTTTTCAACCTTCCCGTTCTTTTAGATATGCCGGGAATGCCCGAAAAGCTTTCACAACTCATTGTTGCTACCAAAAACGCTGGGGTGAAGGAAGTTCTAGCCGCCGGATCAAAAAAGGCTGATTGGGTAGTCTATGCGGGATTTCAAAAAAATTACCCGGCCCGATTTGACGGTCTCATTACGGAAGTTGAGTTCTGGAATAGTCAAGACAGCGAAAAAACATCCGCCTATAAGGCGTTTCTTGATCTTGCAGATGATATGAGAGCTCACTCAATCCAGACTCAGGGCCGTCCATTCAAATTTGCGGTCTACATGGGCCTTCTTGATTCGGTTCCTAATGTCAGTCAGCAAGAAGTCGCTAGAGAAATTGTTAGTCGAGTGGATCGGGTTATCCTTCATTGTTATGAGAAAAACCCGCAAACTTCTTATCAAAACTGCAAAGATAGAATGAGCACTTTCTTGTCTGAAAAAGAATCTCAAGCTAAAGATATGGAATTAGTACCCCTTGTAAGCACCGAAGGGCCTGAATTCAGTGCTTCAAATGGGCGTGAAACCTTTATGGGGAGCTGGCTCCAAGGCAATGCTTCTTTTGAAAAACTTGAGAGCGAATTTAGAAATCAGATCCGCCAGGACACGGATCCAAACAAGCTTTCTGGGATCTACTATTATGAGTATATGTATACAGATTACGACTTAAGCCATCCTAAAAACTGAAGGCAGCCGCCAAACCGCTTTCCGAAGGATGTTATTATTCGAAACTACCTCGAGCACCGGCGAATTTTTAAAATCTGGGGCTTAGGCTGCTTTCTTGAATTCTTCAGCTCGCTGGACAGGGAGTGCTGGCTGTTGCGTTCTTATCGACCTGTCCTGAACTCCAAGATAAATCATTGAGACAATAGCAGGCCCGACAATCATCAAAACTGATGTCACAGTCAGCCAAACTAATGCGCTATAATCAACTCCAAGTTCCCATCCTCCAGCAATGTCCGCAATTTGTTTCAATCCATCCAAGATAAAATCCTCCGCGTTTTCGGCAAATGATTTTTACTTAAGAGAAATTTGATGCAGGATTTCAGCCTGACTCAGATGTTTTTTAAAGCCGGTCATCTACCTCAAATCTATAGATCTGTGAAATCGGGCTCCTTGAATCTTACCTTCCAAGCTCTTTAAGGAGACGGTAAATTCTTCTAAGAAGAGCTGAATAGTCTCAGCGGCAGTGAGTTTCGGATTTCCTCGTCGAATCTGAGAGAGTGTCCGCACCACAGAAGGAACGGCCATGGAAGTGCCCGTTAGCTCAATGAATCCGCCCCCGGCTTTCAAGGAAATAACATTGGTTCCCGTTGCAGCAACGTGTACGGATTTTTCACCATAATTTGACTCAGGATTTAGTCTATTCGAGTCATCTACATCATAAGTTTCAGCATTCGCGACAAGAATTAGATTTTTTGGAGAGATCTCACTTGAGTCAAAAAACAACTCTGATGAATTCTGATCCAAATCCGTTCCATTGTTTCCGGCCGCTTCGACAAAAATAACTTCAGGATTTTGCAAAATTATTTCTTGAAACACGCGATGGCCCACTCCCTTAGTAAATTTTGGATCTACCTTAGGTAAGGAAAGCGACATATTAACAATGCTTACAGCCGAAACTCGGATTCTTCTGTTTATTTCGTCTACCGCACTGTTGATAACGTCGGGACTTACATCGAGCAAGATCGGAACGATTTGAAGAGGAGTATTTGAAATCCTCAAATCCTTTTCCCAAACATTATCTTCACCGCTTTTGCTTTTTTCCCCTTTTTCTCTAAGTTCACATTTTGCAATCGTCTGCTTGAGTCGAAGAATCATGTCCAGGAAAAAGTCCGCATAGTCTTTCTCAGTCTTTTGTAAATAAAATCGCCTATTAAAATCAGTCTCCACAGCATCTATTTCGATACACCGAAGTTGCGCTCTTCCCTCAAGAACTAAGTTGCGGAAATCATCTTTAAAATGAGAGTGCACTTCCTCAACGCCATACCTCGCAATAGCTGCATTCATATCTTTCATGAACAAAGCTTTGAAAGTAACCCCGGTAATAACTCCGGCTATATGAGTGGCGTGGTAATATTTTGTGGCCGCTTCAACTGAAGCTGAATCTCTAAAAATGGCTTCATTAGTCTTAAATACAATGTTGTTATTCTCGATAATTTCTGGATTTGTTCGACTTACTCTCTGTTCTAGTTCGGGAAGGCTCAGATCAATAGCACTGTCCATAATACCGACCACAAGAGGTACTTGGTCATAGGCAAAGATTTGATTAAAAGAGACAAAACTTAAGAAGCACAGCCCCAGGTACCGGTTTTTCATGGAACCGACCTTAAGGGGTTATAGTGCGATGAGTCAAGAACTTCCTAATTAGGCAAATAGGACCCCCCGGAGCTTGGAATCGCCCTGCATTTGCGGTTCCTAGCCAGCCGTGTTACTTGTTAGTAATGGCAAATTTTAGTCTTCGACGGATTTCTCTTACCCACTGGATTTTTATAAGCCTGATCTGTGGGTTTGCGATAGGTATATTTGCCCCTTCTTGGGTGCCGATCATCGCTCCTTTTCGAAATTTATTTATCCATGGAGTGAAAAGCGTTATTGCGCCTTTGATTTTTGCGACTTTGGTAACAGGGATCGCTGGCGCAGGATCTTTTAAAGCTTTGGGCAAGATGGGAATCAGGGCTTTCCTTTACTTTGAAATAGTGACTGCGATTGCTCTGGCGGTCGGACTCTTTGTCGTCAATCTTTTCCGTCCTGGGGATGGCCTGCATATTGGTTCAGCAGTGCCCGAAGGTGTTATCGAAGCTGCTGCGGCTAAAATGACCTTTGGCAGTTTTGTGGAACATCTTTTACCTAGCAATATCGCTGATGCGATTGTTCGTGGAGACGTTCTCCAGATTGTGATGTTCTCCACTATTTTTGCGATCGCCGTGCTGGCAGTGGGAGAAAAAGCCAAACCCGTTCTTTCGTTCTGCAAGTCTCTTGCAGAGATCATGTTCAAGTTCACAGGATACATCATGTGGCTTGCTCCACTGGGCGTAGGCGCAGCTATTGCGACAAGTGTAGTGGACCATGGCTGGCAGGTCATCTTGCCCTTGCTGAAGCTTGTGGGATCACTCTATTTTGCTCTGGGACTTTTTCTACTTATTGTCCTTGTTCCCGTGAGCCGGATGTTTAAGATCCCCCTTCTATCCTTCCTTAAGCATATGAAGGATCCGGTGTTTCTCGCGTTTGCGACAACTTCAAGCGAATCCGCCTATCCTGGCGCTCTTAGCCAATTGGAAAAATTCGGCGTTCCAAGGAGGATTTCGAGCTTCGTATTGCCGCTCGGTTATAGCTTTAATTTGGACGGCTCTAC
This sequence comes from Bdellovibrionia bacterium, assembly GCA_039916675.1. Lineage (GTDB taxonomy): Bacteria > Bdellovibrionota > UBA1018 > UBA1018 > UBA1018 > JBDSKY01. The sequence goes on along the minus strand of JBDSKY010000115.1, from coordinate 201 downwards.
TCTGCACCTTGCGCTGGCTTCAGTCTTTGTCGCTCAAGCTGCGGGCGTGGAATTAAGCATGGGACAACAATTTTTGATGATGGGAACTTTGATGCTGACCACTAAGGGAGTTGCCGCCGTACCACGAGCTTCTGTTGTCGTGCTTTCAGGAACTCTCACAGCCTTTGGACTTCCTCTTGAAGGAATAGCACTTATTTTAGG
>JBDSKY010000114.1:0-3326 GCA_039916675.1 Bdellovibrionia bacterium | reverse complement strand
AATTGGACATGGGATCGCTGCGATCTGCCTTCAACGACATTCGTTCTGCATTGTCTGATCTCTCTGAATTCAGAATGAATGCACTTCCTGAAATGGCGCTAGCGGTGCAGGAATTAGATCGAATCACCGGTGAAGCCGAAAAATCAATTCAAAACATGAAATCTGGAACCTCGCGAAGATCTGAAATATCGCTGGATATCTCCTAGAGCTGTTTCGCACGATTCGCTAAATCTTTGAGCTCATGAATGGCATTGGAGATGTCGCCCTCTTTTTTTGAGGATATCCCACGCATCTGCGTGATAGATATATTCACCTTTGCTAGTTGAGCAATTGCCTCCTGAGTCTGGGACAGAAGATGATCAATCTGAGTAAGCTCTTCGCGATGAATTTCTTGATAAGTCGAGCCCGAAGGTCCCGTGTCATCGGCCGTTGGACGAAGGCTGCTTTGAATTGTTTGAAATTGTTCCATGCGCGACAAAGCTTTTTTTAGTTCCTCTCTGATCATTTCATAAGCTTGAGTTGCTGACGCGAGGAACCTACGGTACGTAAGCTCATCGGGACTGAGTTTTGCTTTGAGCAATATCTGGAACCGATCAAATAAATCACCCAATGCATGGGTCTGGCGTAAAACATTTCTAGAAATTCGTTGTAACGCCTCATCCTCTCGCAATCTCATTGCTTTCTCCCAGAGCGTCATCAACTGTTCGTTGTTTCGCACCGACTCAGGGGCTTTCTGTTGTGATGGATAGGACACCTGGCCTTCGAGCAAAGGATCCCGTTCAGCTTCTAAATGATCAGTCCAAAAGTCTTCCACCCCCTGACGCATTCTCCTTAGAAAAAAAGTAGCAACTCTAACGAAGAGCCAGAGAAATAAGAAGGGCATGATCAAGAAAAAAATCGGAATAATCCGAAGCTCGCTAAAAAGCGAAAGAAACATTAGAATCAAAATTAGTTGAGGAAATCCAAAAGATTTACCAATCTTGCGATAATAGTGTCGATGCCTTGGCCTAAACTTAAAGTGCATGCCAAAATAGTTTCTTCAAGATCTAGACCTCTACCATTGTATTTCAAGATCTAGGCCTCACTCATTTCTTTAAAATATCCGTTGCTTCGGCTATAAACGCTGGAATGGTAAGTAAAAGGTTTCAATTTGTATCCTTGATTGCAATGGTTCTTTCGATCTCCGCTTTTCCTCACCTGACCCAAGCAGAAACGATCCACGACTTTGCAAGTTGGAACGGCGTGATGCTGCAGGGCAACTCAACAGGAAATTTCGGATACTATTTTGAATTCCAAAATCGCCTCAATCAAACATTGAACACCGTGCTCTCAGGTTCATGGATGAGAATAGGGAATTTGCTCTCTGCGGATGGGATGAAGTATTTTACTCTATAAATTCCGTCACAAATGGTCCCAGCAGTGGATTTGATCAGAATCGACTTTTTGTAGGTATCAACGTCAAACTAGGAGAACAAGTCAGATTGGAACCCGGTTACATAAACGTGCTAATGAATCAAACGGATCCCCAGAGCGATGTTATGATCCACGCTTTGGCTCTATATACGGTGATCAATTTTTAAAAATTATTTCAGTTTTCCTGCGATCCATTTTTTTAGCATCTCTTTCATCGTTTTCAATGCGACAGGTTTAGTGATAAAATCATCCATGCCCACCTCGATGCTCTTCTGACGTTCTTCCCGTAAAACACTTCCAGTAAGTGCAATAATAGGAATTCGAGCACTTTCTGGTTCTTCTCTTTTACGAATTTCCAAGGTGGCTTGGAATCCATCCATCTCGGGCATCTGAAGGTCCATAAAGATAAGATCCACGGGCGACTTATTCAGCACTTCCAGGGCCTCAATTCCATTTCGCCCCGATTCAACCGTACAGCCAAGCTTTTCAAGCATTTTTTTAGATACAGTCATATTGACCGGGTTATCCTCCACTACTAAAACTTTAGAACCGACCCCCACTTTGAGCTCTTCCAGCCTCGTACTTTGTCCTGCTCGGTTAGCTTCATTTACAAGTGAGATCGGAGCCACGGAAACTTCATAGGGTAAAGTAAACCAAAAAGTTGATCCCTTCCTTTCTACACTTTTCACTCCGATCGTGCCTCCAATTCGTTCTACGAACCGTTTACAAATTGTGAGGCCGAGTCCGCTTCCACCGTGTTTCCGGGTTGAAGAGTTATCCAGTTGATGAAACTCTTCAAAAATCTTTTCGAATGAAGCTTCCGGAATTCCCATTCCAGTGTCTGTAACCTCAAACAAGAGTACAGAGGGAGCTCCGCTTGAACTCCTTTCCATCCGAGACACCTTCAGCTCAATGGAACCTTTATCGGTGAACTTAAGTGCGTTGCTTAATAGATTCGTCAAGATCTGTTTAATTCTCTTAGGATCCCCTTTAATATAAGGCGGCACTCCGGGAATAACTTCTCTTGCAAACGCTAGCCCCTTCTCTGTAGCCTTGTTCCGAGCATCCCTTGAAATTTCATCAAGAAGGTCGCTTACACAAATATCTACAGAATCAAGACGCATCTTTCTAGCTTCGATCTTCTGGAGATCCAATACTTCATCGACTAGGCTTAATAGCCCTTCCCCGGCTATTTGAATAATCTTAAGACTCTCCTTCTGCTCCTCGGTTAGTTGGGTATCTTCTAAGAGTCCTGACATTCCAAGGATCGCGTTCAGAGGAGTCCGGATTTCGTGACTCATATTCGACAGAAATTCTGACTTAGCTTTCGAAGCTTCCCGAAGCTCGTGAAAAAGTCGGGAGTTCTGAATCGAAATTGCAGCCTGCGCGGCAAGAATCTCAAGTGCCTCGATCTTCTGTCCTAGAAAGGCTCCGGAGAACAGATTGTTCTCCAAGTATAAAACAGCAATCACCTCGGCCCGATGCAAAATCGGCATACATAGGATCGACTTTGGTTGAGACTTAATGATGTATAGATCAGAGGAAAACGGTGCAGTATTTACTGAGTCATCCAGAATAACTCGCTCCTTGGTTCGCGTCACCAAGTTAAGAATACTCAGAGGTAGCACCTCGTGGGTAGGAATTCCAGAATCAGTCATTTCGGTCTTAATGCCTTGTTCCTCCGTTTCTCCTCGTATTCGAATCAACAACTGGTCCCCTTCTGAAAGTAATAAATACCCACGCTGTGCCCCACTTTGACCAATAAGAATCTGAAAGAGCAGATCGATCAATTGGTGGGGAACCATCTCATGAGAAATAGTCTGAGAAGCGTTGATCATCGAAAGGAAATCAATCTGTCGAAGGGAGAAAGACGAAATTCCCGATCCACCGGCCAGAGAGGAATTGAGCGAAGA
>JBDSKY010000113.1:0-4953 GCA_039916675.1 Bdellovibrionia bacterium | reverse complement strand
CGCGAATAGGCAACTGGTTGAAATCTTTTACTGCCGTTGGACTGGAATTTAAGGAAACATTGTACTCGAGGTTACCAATGCGGGCTGAGCCCGCTGGCATAATGAGGTTGGATGCCTGTAGTGCACTTACCACATCATATGCTGAAAGCCCTTTGGCATTTAAGAGAGGGGGATCTATGTCCACGTTGATTTGGCGACTTTTCCCTCCATAAGGGGCAGGGATTGCGAGTCCTGATATAGTAAATAGTTTCATACGGATAAAATTAAGGCTGTAATCGAAAATTTTCTCTTCAGGCAGGCTGTCACTCGACATGGTTAGTTGGATAACCGGGACGTTGGAAGCATTAAACTGAAGAATTACTGGTGGCTGCATTCCGGGTGGCAATATTCTAAGAATAGTTTGAGTGGAGGCTGAAATTTGTGCGATCGCTGCACCAATGTCTGAGCCAGGTTGAAAATAAATGCGTAGCAATCCCACTCCCGGAATAGAATGAGAGTCGATTCTTTGCACTCCTCCAACGCTTGTTGAAATCGTTCGCTCGGTCATGAAAACCACGCGTTTTTCCATCTCCTCTGCCGAAAGGCCGGGATAACTCCAGATGACTGCAACAACAGGAATATCAATTGCCGGAAAAATGTCCACGAGCATGCTCTTTATTGAAAGAGTACCAAACAAGAAAATAAGAATTGCAGCAACTGCTATGGTGTAAGGTCGGCGGAGTGCTAATCGGACAATCCACATTCTTAAATGCCCTTTTTGTCTTCCAAAATGCCTTCGGCGTAAGGTCCCTGATAAAGTAGTCTATTAAGTCGACTCAATGCAATGAGGTAACCATATTCGGCATTTACTATATCTAGGTCTGCTTTAACTTGATCTTGAAGTGCTGCCACCAAATCGGCCATTACAAAAGCAATTCCATTTTTAAGGTTCTGAGAAATTCGAAGTACTCTCCGTGCCTGGATCTCTTTGGATTCAATTGCGAGACTATAGTCCTGAACGCTAATATTAATGTCAGTAAAGGTGTCAGAAACTTTGTGAAAAACAATGGACTTCAACTGTTCCTTTCGCGCTAACATTTCGTCAATTTTATGAAAACTGACCTCCATATAATATGGGAATGAGGGGCCTATCCCTGATCCCATTTCACCGGCTGGATCTAACCAATTGAAAACCCTCTCAATACGATTGTCTCTTGCCCATTGAACCATGGCTAATACCTGTCGTAGTTCAGCAGATCTGACAATTGCGAGTTGGAGTGAAGTATTTAAATCCAGATGAACTGGCGTTTGAACTGAATCGATTGGTCCTGGGCTGCTCGGGTCTTCAGCGTCGATCCCAATGATAGCGTGAGGATTGTAAAACCCTGCAGCATGTGAAAGTGCAGAAAGTTCCTTTTCCTGAACAGCTTTTAGTTGCGCAATGGTCACTTGAATTTGAGTTATCAAGGAGGTTAGGTCGTCTGAACTCCCTAACTGGAGCAGACCGGCAGATTCTTTGATACGGACTAGATCCCGAATGCCCTCGATTGTCTCCTTTTGCGTATCCAAGCGGGAAAGTGCCTCGCTATCTCTTCTTGCGGATTTGGCTAAGCTCTCGGTGATATTCATTCCGTCCAAATCCATAATAATCCAAGCTTGTCTCTCGGCGACTAACAGATCTCTGGACTCTGCGGCGCGTGCCCATCTGCTTGGTAAAAGAAAGGGAGCTAAATCTCCTACCGATCTAATTAAAAATTGGAAGTTCATACTAATGAGGCCGAGCGCGTCATTGATATTACCGTGAGGGAGCAGGCTCGCATAGGCAAGTTGAGCTTGAGCTCTGGCTTCGAGAACTTTTTGAAATGCGATTATGCTTTCGAAGTTATGCGTTTTAGATCTTTCAATAATCTCTGAGATTTTAAACCTTTCAGGTTTTTCCAATGCAGGCATTTCATTAGAGAGCGCGAGCGTCAGATTGAGCTCAAAACTTTGCGAGTTGGGAAGACTTCCAATGACGTGAATCTTGTCTCCACCCCAGCAAAATTCTAAAAGCGAATCTTTTTTAGAAGGAGTTTTAACTGATGTAAAACAAGATGGAGAACTTGGCTTAAATTTGTAATGTGGAAAGTCTGAGGAATTCGACCGAATATCCAAGTTCCCCGAAAAATGTAGTTTGGCAGTGAAAATAACGGGCTTCACCAATTGGCCTAAATTCTCGGAGGGTTTATCGTTTACCGGAGAGACGTTAATAATTAATTTTTTACTGTTTGCTGCTTGAACTTGGGCAACAACCTCTTGTCGATTATATTGCCCTATATATTTGCCTGAACTTGGGGCCATAGTCCCTCCTATCTTACAAGCCGATAGGGTAAGGATTCCTAAAAAAAATGTAGTTTGATTAATGCTACTAATTAGTAAATTCATAATCCGAAACTCGCGCTAAATAAGAGGGTGCTGCCCCCTAAATCCAAAGGTTGCCCGTTAGGAAAAATATGATTCCATTTTAAGCTTAGAAAGATGGGAAGCGAAAAATAGGATAGGGTGTCTTCCGATCGAACCGAAGCCGAAGGGTTAAGCCAAAATCTAAAACCTGCGGCGGCGACTAGATTGCCAGTTCCTCCTTGCACTGAATCGAAATCTGAAGAACCAAATTGGCTATAAAGTGAATAGAGATATCCTGCTTCAATAAATGGGATTAGCCAGGTCACCGGGAACCATTCCCAGGCGTGTGAAACACGGGTATCCAACCCAAAAAAGTTGACGCTCAAATCTACGATATTGTTCTGCGAAATACTTGGCAGCGATATAGCGGTTTCGGGAGAGAAGGAGCCATTGAAGCGAGTAAAAGCAAGACTCGCGTTTAGGTAAAGGGCTCCCCAGAGCCAAAATAGACGGGTGGCTCCTCCTACTTCTAGAAGGATCGAATTTGTAGATCCACTGTCGTAGTTAAACGCGTAAGTACCTTTTGAAATTGAAGCCGAAGCCGGTTTAATAGGACCGGCAGAAAATGAAATAATTTGCTGGTAGTTAGAGTTGTAGTCGGCACGGACTTTCAATGGAATGAAGTTAACTGAAGCTAAAAATAGTAGAAATAAAAGTTTCATTCCACAACACCTTTTGGACAAACATAGCCTTTACTAGAATCGTGAGGTTGAACAAAAATCTTTGGAGTAGGTGAAGTTGAGATCGGATCCACGACTTTCCATATGCTCCAATTACCCTCTCCTGTGCGATCTGCATAAAATAAATCATCCTTGATCCAGGCAGGGCAAATCAGGATTTCTTCATTGGGACCTGCAGATAGGGAAGCGACAGAATTCACTTGGCCAGTCTTTAGATCAAGTATTTGAATTTCCGTGTGATGAGGCGGGCCAGAGACGAAGGCAAGAACTTCCTCGTTTTTCCATTGAGGAAATCTTAGATTGGTAATTTCACCCAAGTTTAAAATTGGCTTACCGGATTCGGCCTCAATAATCTGTACCCCGTGACCATCCACAATTAAGAAATGACTCCCAATGGGGCTGGCAGCAAATTCATTACTTATCCAGCTCTTTAGTACTTTACTGGGTTCCGAAAGTGAGAATAAGTCCACTCGATGAGCAATGGGATCAAGAATTGCGACTTGTTTGCGTGAGGAAAGGTGCAAAGTCCTAGATTCTTGGCTTAGGACTTTTTCGAAAAAAGGGGTGGCAACGCCAGAAGTCATATTTTGAAGTAATGATCTACCATCCGCTTGAACCCCCGCCACCCATTCGGTATCAGAAGAAATACTCCAATTGATGGCATTGAAAACTTCTCCGCGATCCATCACTAATAGCGTACTTGGCTCTAAAACTTTCAGGTGCGGCATACCGCTATTGCGAGGGCGTTCGATCCAGGAAACTCGACTCTTATCTGCTGCTACTACCGGTGTCCATGAGAGTTCGTTAAAAGGCCGGGGGGTGGCAAGGTGTATTCCAAAAGGATAGGCTACGGCCGCATTTGCAGAAAGAAAGTTGAGTCCAATTGCGGAAGGAACGAGGTTGAGAGTGGCTACTACGTTTACAAAATATACTGTGTGATCATTGTTAGGAATTGGAAAGGGAGCTGTACCTTGCCTATCAGCAGAGGGCTCTCCGGCCGGCGGTGATTTTAAATAGGGCTTAGTGCCAGCCTTGTTAGTTTGTACAGTGACTAAGCCAGATTGGCATGCGACATTATATGTGCAGATCGAGATTAGGAAGACTATTTTTAATAAACCGTAAAATGGATTCATCGGATTTTTCCGGTTGAGGTTATTTTTACAATATCAAAAGTGCCGACGTCTCCAAATGGATTTGCAAACCAAGTTCCTTTAAAGTGGCCATCGTGTAAAATTCCTGAAACCTCTCCAAAATTTCCTAGAGAATATCCTGCGACTGTGTAAGGTAAAATTAGATTTTGTGATAGGGAACTATAGTCGCCAAAATCGAACATGACTCTCAAGAATCCTCCCATCGGACCCAATAGTTCGTGAAAATAGCCATAGTCTCTGAGGTCGAGGTGAGAAAGTGCAGGGAACGTCATAGCTCCACTCAACTTGGGGACTTCGATTGTTTCAGAAGGATTTTGTGATTGAGGTGCCCGTTCAATCATTATGATTCGCTTGACTTCAAGCAGAACGCTGAAGTCTTGGTCACTGTCTATCAGATGCATTGATCCTGAAAATATTCCTTCAGCCGGCTCAAGCTCTTTATACTTTGTTTGTTTGTCGCTGCTATACTGTAGGTTTGCTTTTTCACGTGCGGTTTTTTGTGCCTCACAGGCCGAACCACTGAGAAGCGCAATCCAAATTACTCCTAATCGTAGTAATATGGTTTTGATTTTCACTAAAGTGCCTCCTTTTGCCGGAGTAGTCCAGCAGTGTCGCTGAAAAGCAATATTGTTTAGACTGTGAATGGCTATTAACATGCGATTGATGAGCTTACAAACATTATGCTGGTCCCTAGGAGTAGT
>JBDSKY010000112.1:0-5526 GCA_039916675.1 Bdellovibrionia bacterium | reverse complement strand
GGGGAGCTTTCACTCTAGCTTCTACTGTACCTATTGCTCTGGTCATGGGAGTTTTTATGGGACCCGGCCACAAGGGACGTATTTGGGGCCCGACAGTGTTTGGGATTATTGCTCTGATTTCTGCTGTCATTTTTGGAAAATATATTCCTGGTAGTTGGCTTGAACCTTATTTCTCTTTGTCGAGGGAGAGTCTTATTATTGCGATTGCGATTTATGGGTTCGTCGCAAGTGTTTTACCGGTGTGGTTGCTTCTATGCCCGAGGGACTATCTTTCCAGTTTTATGAAATTAGGAACGATAGGAGGGCTGACCTGTGCTGTATTGATTGTGAATCCTGAGCTTCATATGCCGATGATCTCCAAGTTTGTAGACGGTGGAGGACCGATTGTTCCGGGTAAAGTATTTCCATTTGTTTTTATTACGATCGCTTGTGGTGCAATCTCTGGATTTCATTCCCTGATTGCTTCGGGAACGACGCCTAAAATGATTTCGCGTGAGCGTGATTGTAGAATGATCGGTTACGGTGCGATGCTCTGTGAAGGCTGGGTAGGTCTGGTGGCATTAATTGCGGCGTCGGCTTTGTTTCCAGAAGATTATTTCGCCATCAATGTGTCGACTGATGTTTTTAGTACGTTGGGAATGTCGGTTGTGAATTTGCCAGAACTCTCCGAGCAAGTGGGAGAAGCAATTGCCGGACGACCTGGCGGAGCAGTATCGCTGGCTGTGGGAATGGCGCAAGTGTTCTCGGCAATTCCGGGTCTCAAGTCGATGATGGCGTATTGGTATCATTTCGCGATTTTATTTGAAGCTATGTTTATTCTTACGACCATTGATTCAGGTACTCGGGTGGCAAGGTTTTTAGTGCAGGAGTTTTTTGGAAGGATCAGGGAGCCATGGGGTCGGCCTGACTGGTTACCAGGAAGTTTTGCGGCAACGTTGGTAGTGGTTGCGAGTTGGGCTACCTTTATTTGGACTGGCAGTATTTCTACTTTATGGCCCATGTTTGGTATCGCAAATCAGCTTCTTGCCTCAATTGCGCTGATTGTGGGTTCTACGTGGCTAGTCCGTTCTGGCAAGGTCCGGTATGTTTGGGTGACCGGTATTCCATTGGTATTTGTGGCAACGATGACGGTTACGGCGGGGGTGCAAAGTATTTTTCAAAACTTTCTTCCGCTTGCAGATAAGGGGAAGCCGTTTACTGCCTATTTCAGTTCTGGTTTGATTGTAGCCATGATCTTGGCTCTGATTGCGATGTTTGTTATTGCGGTGGCACAGTTGCTGCAATTTCAAAAAAATCAGAGGGTACAAATATATGTTAAAGAATATAATCAGTAATAAACTAGTTTCTTGCGAACCGGGTACAAATTTATTGGAAGTCTCAAAATTAATGGCCAGGGAAAATGTGGGTTGCGTTCTTGTCCTTCAAGATAACAAGCCGAAGGGCCTAGTGACGGACCGGGATATTGTAATACAATGTGTAGCCGATGGCCACGTTTCTGAGAATTGCATGGTAGACGACGTCATGTCCACTGATCTGCAAACGGTGATGGATACTGATGGGATTTTTGATTGTATTCAAGCTATGAAAACGTCGGAGGTCAGACGGCTTCCAGTAGTTGATTCGGATGGTAACGCGGTAGGGATAGTGTCGTTCGGAGATCTATTGAGTATGTTGAGTAGAGAGCTATCTGAGCTAACTTCGACGACTACTCCGTCTGATATTGAAATTGAGGAGCGTAGGGCTGCCTAGATTTTTTCTAGTATTTTTGTTTTAACTCTGGATCGGCTGATGACCTTGGATAGGCAGATAATTCCTATTAGAACTTTTGCCTGAGATTTCAACTATTAGTGGGGAGGATAAAAAAGCTGGCGAACGTTATTTAGTCATAGTAGAATTTTTATATGAGACTACAAGTTAGCCGGAAAATTCTGAAGCAAACCGGAGTTGTGACCCTGATTTCCCTGTTCAGTCTGTCTTCAATTTTATTGAAGTCAGCCTATTCGATGGATAAGATTAAAACTCGGTATAAAGAACTGGTTCATGAGGGCAAGATTGCAATAGGGAGGAATCCACTCAAGGCAGAGAAACCTATCGTTCCGGAATTATCCATTGAAGAGGCAAGGGAGCGAAAAGCAAGATTTTCAAAAGCAGGACATGATAAGTGGCGAGGTAGCGTTTCTCCAACGGTCCCCGCGCCCCCTGCAGAGGGCTTAAGCCGAATCAATACACAAAACCATAGGCCACCACAGCTGTCTCCCGTGGAAGGGGTAAGTCCTATGAACATCCCACACCTTAACAAAGATAATCCTCCTCCACAGTTACCGCCTATTAGGCCCGTCAGTCCTTTTCAACCAAATCTACCATATAAACACCCATAGAATCGCTTTGCAGAATTCTAAGCGAGGTTGATATTTTATAATTTAGGTCAGTTATGCTGGGGTTGTAGCGCCTTAGAATTTTCGAAAGCTGTAAGGATTTTAGGATCTAAAATAAACAGTGTCGAAGGTCGGGTAGAGCTGAGGCCGTACAGCGCTGTTTGATTCATCTCAGATTTCACTTTTTTCTTTGATCTTACCAACTTTAAAGACACCTCAGTTCCATGGCGATTTATCAACTTAGCTTCATAGGTAGGTAAGATTGAGCGCCTGCTTTTAATTTCTTCCACTTGAACGGGATCATCTATAAAACCTAGGGGTTGAATTTCAGTAAGTGTTTTAAGAAGTGATTCCGCATCCTGGCGCGCGGATTCTTTGAACTTGTTTTGTGCCGCAAAAGTAATAGGACGATGGTTTTTGTCATTCCATTGGCTGCCTTCTCTTTGAGCATAAAAGAAGGGTTTGCCCCGGTCTGAGAGGATAAATTCGTCTACGTCATCCGGAGAGAATGGTGTCCATGAGCGATCTCGGAGGTACTCAAAGTTCTTGATCATTGGGAGCATTTTCAGAGCTGAGCCACTAGCAATGATCACTTTCTTTTGATCTGTCGTAAAGTAGTTACCCAGCTTGTCATCGGACAAGGTGCCGATTCGAAATTCATGAATATTGGAATTTGTTTTAAGTCTAACAACAAACCGAGGAGGATCAAGACCTAACGACTCCAAGGAACCATTGGGAGCATCCCCAACGACACGTAGACCTTGAAGTGAATCCAGTAAATGCATTATGAAAGTGGCATTGGCTTTGCGGTCCCGGGTGGTGTTGCCATCTGGAAGAGAAATGATTTCCCAGGTTGCAGTGTTTGCCCGTTTCTTCAATGCAGCGTCGGTTCTCTTAATGACCGTCATCCAATGTTCGCTGGTAGCAGGGTCGAATTTACCTAATGTTAGCTCAGTGATCTCATTTACTTTGTAGTTGAAAAGACTATTGGGTGCCTCCCTGGACTTATTGGATTCCGGCACCCGAGGCGAGGTCGATTGCGTACACCCCGCTGCCAAAGTAGTTAGGATTGATGTCATTGCTACGGCAACTAGAATTACTCGGGAAACCGGAGCGCAGAGACGAGAAAACCTTGTCACACAATTAGGCATAGGATTGACATACTAAGAACAGCCCGCTACGGTTGCAAGGACTATGTCTAACCAGGCTGTTGGAATTCAAAATTTGTGGGGTTTAGTGATGAGCGGTGGGTTTTCGATGTACCCACTTGTTTTATGCTCACTTGCGGTCTGGGGCGTTATTTTTGAGCGGCTTTGGAGTTTTCGGCGTTTGGGAAACCAACTGAGGTCGTTTCATCTAGAGGCTATGAATGCGCTGTTAAGAAATGATTTTGAAGCGCTGCGTAGGCTTTGTCACACTTATTCCACCCTACCTACAGCTCGTTTGGTGGCAGTAGCTCTTGAGCGTTTGAGCTCTAAGGATGTCCGCTTAAAAGGAAAATGGCTTGAAGCCGTAGACCGGAGTAGGCAGCTGATCAATCAAGAGTTGCGAAGCAATTTGTGGATTTTGGGAACTATTGGGAGTTCTGCTCCCTTTATTGGATTGTTTGGAACAGTGGTAGGGATTCTGCGATCGTTCCAGGAGATGGCGCGGACCGGATCTGGTGGATTTGCAATCGTGGCGGCAGGAATTTCAGAGTCTTTGGTAGCGACTGCTGCGGGGATTGTGGTTGCTGTGGTCGGTGTGATGGCGTTTAACGCATTTCAAACACGATGGAGCAATTTAGTTTTGACTATTAGAGTCAATACTGAGGAGCTGACTGAAGTTTTATCTTCGGTTCTTGCGGAAGAATCCTTGGTGGGTTCGGTTTCTACCAAAGGTCCAGGCAGTGGGGTTTAAAACACTAGGAAGTTCTGAGTCAGAGAGTGATGCTCCCATCATGTCGGAGATCAATATTACACCTCTTACAGATATCTTTTTGGTGCTTTTGATTATTTTTATGGTCACCAGCTCCGTGATGTCTCAATCTGCAGTGGATGTTAATCTCCCTCAAGCCAGTCAAGCTACTTCGCAGGCTCAACCCGAAGGAGTGATTATTTCATTGCTGCCCGGTGGTGGAATGCGAGTGAACCAGAAGAGTTTGGCGGCGGGACAGTATTCGGAGATGGAATCGGTATTAAAAAAAAGTTTTACTCAAACTCAGTCCAGGCTCGTGATACTGGAAGGAGATAAACAGGCATTTTTAGGATCTGCAATCGAAGTCATGGACCATGCAAGAAAAGCAGGGGCTGAGAAATTTGCGATTGCGACGGTTGCAACAGGTGAGGGGGCGGCAAAATGAATAGCTTAGTATCGGGACAAAGCCCTACTTGGTTTCGAGGTTTTATTCAGGGTAAAACTCGAATCACGATGGCATGGGCTTTTGCCATTCTTTTAGGAATGTCAGCACAACGTTATCCTGTTTGGCCTGGCGTTGCGCTTTGTTTCGCAGGGGCGACATTAAGGTTCTGGGCGAGTGGGTACTTGAGAAAAGATACCAGGCCAGCTGTTGGAGGACCTTACGCAATTGTCCGAAATCCACTTTATGTGGGGACTTATTTGATGGCTCTGGGGACGGCCTGGGCAATTGAGAACTGGATTTTGTTAGCCGTATCGACGATCTTATTTGCGTGGATCTACCATTACATTATTTTAGATGAAGAAATTAAGTTGCAAAGAATTTTCAAAGGCGCTTACGAGGAATATTGCGAGAGAGTTCCGAGGTTTTTTCCGAGGATCTGGCCTCCGTTTTCTTCTGCGAAGCGGGAAGCCTTGGTCAGGATTAATCCCGAAAGTGGCCATTTGAGTTTTTCATGGTCTTTAGCTATGAAGAACCGGGCCTATGAAGCTTATTTGTCGTTTGTAGGCCTGATCGCCTTTGTTTCGTTTGTGGCCTTTTTCTGGCAATATTTTCGGTAGATTCGAATCCTACAGTTAATCCCATTAGTGTTGGTGAGACTGCATCTAGTATCATTGGATTTCCGTTAAATTATATATCTCCAAAAGCCGACAAGTTCTGAGAGCTATTTCGGGCATGAATTAGGGGCTGGATGGGTACTTTTTGTTGCCATGGGTCAAAAAAAGATAGAACAACCCTAATAAAATCTAAACC
>JBDSKY010000111.1:0-3870 GCA_039916675.1 Bdellovibrionia bacterium | reverse complement strand
TGGACATTTTTTTGATACGATCGGTAGACGGATAATGATCACGGCTACCTACGGAACAGCGGGAATATTACTTGCTGTCACCGGCTACAGCTTTGCTCAGGGTTGGTTGACGGCAACCTCTCAGACCGCGCTTTGGTGCGCAGTGTTTTTTGTAGCATCTGCAGCTGCGAGTTCAGCGTATCTTACTGTCAGCGAACTTTTTCCAGTCGAGATGCGCGGAATGGCTATAGCCTTATTCTATGCCATTGGCACTGGAGTGGGAGGAATTGGGGCACCAGCCTTGTTTGGAGCACTGATTCAAACTGGAGATCGGCTGAAAGTGGCAGAAGGATACTTTATCGGGGCAGGCCTCATGATTTTTGCCGCGGTAGTTGCGGCAATCCTGGGAGTACCGGCAGAGGGAAAGTCTTTAGAAATTCTTGCAGACTTAGGAAGGCCCACCTCTTTCTCGAAAAAGTGAAATCACTTGTCTACTGCGTGATCCGAAGGCCTCGTGGAACAAGAACCCGACTCAGCATCTCAAACAGGATATGCGCCAGAAGTGCCATGATCGTAGCGGGAATTGCCCCCGTTAAAACGATCTCCATATCATTCATAGCGAGCCCGGTGATGATTGGAACTCCATAACCACCTGAGCCAATAAGAGCCGCTAGAGTTGAGGTTCCAATTCCAATGATTGCAGAACTTTTGATTCCGACTAAAATATTCTGACTGGCCAGCGGGATTTCAATTCGCACCAATCTTTCCCACCTGTTCAACCCCAAGGCGCGCGCAACCTCTATGAGCTTCGGATCCAGCGTCTTAAATCCTACAAATGTATTGATCACGATCGGAAGCAGACCATAGAGAAAGATTGCCACCATTGCCGGCTTATCTCCAATACCAAAAAGCGGAATCAAAAAGCATAGCAAGGCCAGTGAAGGAATTGTTTGAACAATGCTGCTAAATAAAATAATTGCCTGTTCCAAAATTCTATTCTCGTAAGCAATGATGCCCAACGGAAATCCTACCAAAATTGAAAAAAACAGTGATACGCCCACCAGCCATAAATGTTCATGGGTACGAACCAACACACGATGTAAAACTGACGGGGCTTTCAAATTTGTGATGTGTTTTTTTGAGATGAAATCTAATACAACTGACGAAAACTCTCTTTTATCCACATCCACCTCGGCATTCAATCGTGTCATGGTGGCCTCATCCAGCCTATTTCCTAAATCGCTTAGCGCCCTCATCGCCTCTGCGTGCTCATCAATGAATTGCTGCTTCGCAAATAAAACCGCCCGATATTCTCTGAAGAAGTGACGATCATCTTTCAAGACGACTAAATCGAGCTTTCTTATTTTTCCATCAGTTGTATAAATGTCTGTAAGATCTATTTCCTTTTTTGCAAGAGCTTCATAAGTCAAACTATGCTCCATGGATCTAACATTCCCGGCAAAATCGAGGCCATAATTCAGGACCAGACCAGGATAACAATCCGGACGACTCATAAACTCACTACTAAATCCGCCTCGAATCTCTTTTGCCAATGGAATCAAATCGCTAATCTGCTTAAGGTGATGTTTATTTGCATAAGCGCGCCTAACCGCCAATCCATAGCTATTATTGAATTTGAAAATATCAAGAATAATTAAATCGGAAGATTTTAATGCCTCGCGAATTTGGCTGATACTTTGAAGAGAAGAATCTTTCAAAATCGCCTCGGCAATAGTACCTGTGTATTCGGGATAAAGATCGATACTTCCATTTCTAAGCGCTTCAAAAAGAACGCCCGTACCTCCCATACCAAAGCGACGAGCGACTTTTGAGGAACTAGAGTTTTCAATCGTTTGGGCTACCAATTCACCTAATAGGTAACCCTCAGTAAAAGCCTTTGACCCAACTGTTATTGGAACGGGATTGCCTGCTGAAACTGAATACCCCAGAAGACTTAAACTAGTGAAAAGTAGGAATGCCTTAACGAATGAGACAATCTTAATCATACAACTCCATATCTTGAAGCGTACGCTGGGCGCCTATAAACTCCGTTACAAAAGGATCAACTGGGGAACGCAGAAATTCTGAAAATTTCCCCCTTTGCACAACTTTGCCATCGCGCAAAAGTATTACAGAATGACCTAAGAACGCGGCTTCTCCGATATCATGAGTTACAAAAATTACTGTTTTCTTTAATTGGGAAAAAATCTTCTTCAACTCCAGCTGAAGATCCTTTCGGAAAATAGGATCCAAAGCTGCCAGGGGCTCATCTAATAACATCACTTGAGGATCTAAAAAGGCACCCCGGATCATAGCCACTCGCTGGCGCTGGCCTCCACTTAGCTCACTCGGATATCTCGATAATAACTGGGCCTTGATGCTTACCATTTCTGACAAGACACGCAATCGTTCTTCAATTCGGCTTTGGGACCATTTTAATGTCCTTGCCACCAAAGTTACATTTTTTTCAGCGGTAAGATGGGGGAACAGTCCACCGTCTTGAGGTACATATCCTATTTGCTGAGCCAAAAAGGGTTGGAGCCTAGGACTCATTGAGTGCTGATCAATCAAAACAGTTCCGCAATCTGGAAATATCAGACCCATAATAATCCGAAGGAGGGTTGATTTACCTGATCCGCTCGAACCGAGAAGTACGTGAGTTTGCCCTTCACTGAACGTGAGGGAGAGTTTTTGAATAACTTCCTTGCCCTGATAGGATTTAGATATCTCTTTTAGCTCAATGGTCAAGATGAACTATCCTTACTTGCCCTGCTTAGATTTTACAATTCAAATGACAACAACCAAGTAAATTCTATCAACAAGGTTAGATTTATTTTTGGTCAACCCTGTCTGCATACCTAAGAGTAAAATAGAACTCACTGCCTACATGGAGCGCGCTTTTAACCCAGACTTTGCCACCGTGCGCATCAATAATTCCCTTTACAATAAATAGTCCTAGACCTGTCCCGACTTTTCGATCCGATAACCTCACTTGCTTGTATCGCTCAAAAAGGATAGAGGGGATTATTTGTGAAAATAGATCCGACAGAAGCGGCCTCTAGACGTTGTGAATAAATTTGAAGCCCTTGAATTTCAATCAGGTCCTGGGAATAGTTTAGGGCGGGAATATCTTTACTCCGAATGACTAAATGCAAAGCAAAAATTGCACCGCAGGCAATTGCGATGGATAAAAATAGAATAAGAGCCAAGCCCCATCTAAGTCTCTGTTTGAAAGTCCACTTCGGTATTTTCACTGTTGCGGGCACCCATATTGTTGCCATATGGTATCTGCAATATCAGGACACTACTGAAAGTGAGTCAAGACTCCCTGCGCCGAGAGCAAAAAATTAGTTTTGATATGATTCGTAAAATTCACTGTTCGTTCCGTTTATCCAACTTCCGATAAATAGTTCTTGAATTGATTCCAAGCAACTTCGCAGTCATATTTTTATCGCCTGAAGTTGCCTCCAAAGTCTTACGGATAAGAAGTTCTTCGACATCTTCCAATGAAGTTCCAAGTGGCACTGAAATCGAAGCATTTGCCAATGACATAGGATCCAGCGCACCACCACCTCGTGCAATCAATAAAAGATGGGAAGGTAATTCTGACAGGGTAATTCGATCGGCGTGGGCGAATACGACCGCCCTTTCGATCACATTCGATAATTCACGAATATTGCCTGGCCAAGTATGAGCGTGGAAGACATGAAGAGCTTCGTCACTGATTATTTTCACATCTTTGCCATGGCGTACATTTGCATTCTGTAAGAAAAAGTATGAAAGATCCGGCAGATCTTCCAACCTTTCCCTAAGAGGAGGCACTCGAATCTCCACTACTTCCAGTCGATAAAGGAGATCCTCGCGAAAAAAACCTTCTTTCACCCTTTCTTT
>JBDSKY010000110.1:0-3252 GCA_039916675.1 Bdellovibrionia bacterium | reverse complement strand
ACAACTAAGTAAATACCTTTGGCTTTGCAGATATCGGAGAGCCTCTCCAAATCAATCATGTAACCGTCGTAATATTGCACCCAGGATATGGCAATTGCTTTAGTTCGTTCATTGATTGAGTTAATGAGAGTATTGAAGGCAGTCGGTGTATCCGGGCCTTCAATTACTTTTACATCGATCCCGTCGTGTCTCTTCTTCAACCATGGAATTAAATTGGCAGGGTATTCGAAACGTAACACTAACACTTCATCCCCTGATGTCAGAGGAAGTGATTCGGCCGCAATAATAATTCCTTCTGAGGTATTCTTTAGGTAGACTACCTCTTCCGGTTCACAGTTGATTAGTTTTGCGATCTCCTTGGAGAGCAAAGGAATCAATGCTTCGTACTTTAACAAGGCCGACCGAGGTCCCAGGAGATAGAAATGAAACAGAAATCTAGCCATTTCCAGAAAGGTACGGGCACTTAGAGGTGCCACTCCGCCATAATTTAAATATACTGACTTTTTCATATGGATTCCAGAAATGGGAAGATTACTCAGAATATATTAGACCAGACGTTGCTGTGACGCTTCCGTGTACCCTTTTCCTTTATTTATATTTATCAATTACTTACTAAATTAACTTTACCTTTAGAGTGATTCCAATTTACATTTGGCTTAATGTATTTTTCGTTAACATTATCTCTGTACAAGTAGGCAAATTCATAAAGCGCTTTAAGATCTTTGACGAAACCAATTTCATTATTCATCTTGTTTACGCAGCCTGTCGGAATTTCGAATATCTTCTTACGTGTTCCTTTAGGCTCAAACCTTGGGTTGACTAAGTTCTTAACTTCGATATCAGCGATTGCTGACAAATGTTTTACCATATCGTTAATCGAGAGTGAGTGTGTGTAGCTATGCTTTACTACATGTACGCCATTCTCTAGAGGCTGTTCGCACATTGCAACAAGGTTATCAATCGCATCAGACAAGCTGATAAGACCGGTTTCCTGAAGTCCATCACCGTAGACGGTAATAGGATAACGAACGGTAGCCTGGCAGATGAATCGATTTAAAACTGTTCCAAAAATGTGATCATAGTTAAACCGAGTCGACAAAGCATGGTACTTTTTATCCAAACTTTCTGGAATGCAGTGACCAAACAGGGTGGATTGCTGAACAGTAACAGTCTTAAGCCCCCAAGCTGAAGTACATAGGTCATTTAAAAGAAAGGCATTAACTTTAGATTGGTGATAAATATCACTTGCCTGCATTGGCAACCAAGAATTAGTAATTTTATGAAGAACATTTTTGTAAGTGAATTCAAAGTCCACTTTCTGCTTAGGAATGAAATCAGAGTCAATGGAGAGATAAGAACCAGCGGACCCAAGAGCGATGTGCTTGATATCTGGATTGATAGATCCGATTGCCCAAACAACGTTCAAATTTGTAGTTGAGTTATTATCGAGTGTAGTTCTTGCATTTTTAGGACTCATCATTGAGAAGGGAGCAGATGGCTGTTGTGCTGCATTAACTATAGTTTTAGGCTTATGTCTTTTAATGAGATCCAAAACGGCTTCATAATTGCACAAATCCATATTCTCATAAGAAAGATTCATTCTCTTGTAAAGACGGTGATAGTCCAAAACTCTTTCTTCTGGAGATTTCAATTCGACGAGGGACTGCACGTTAACTTCGGCTTCCCATTTTCTTTTTGAAAGATTGTCTACGATAATAATATTATCGTCAGTACGAGTAGCTAAAGCAACGGCCAAAGTCCAACCTAAATACCCATCGCCGCCTAGAACCAAGACCGTGTTACTCGACTTACCCATACAACTTCCTTTATAGAGTTTGACCGCAGCTCTAGCTTAACCGCAGGCATACCTAAATGGTGAAGATGTACGACATTGCTTTACACATGTCTAGTATATTTCTAAACAGTTTGGGACTATTTAATACTTGTTGTACTAAAAACTCTAGCGCGAGCGAAGAGCGATGGTCTGCGATTGTTACATCACGTTTA
Organism: Bdellovibrionia bacterium; assembly: GCA_039916675.1. GTDB lineage: Bacteria > Bdellovibrionota > UBA1018 > UBA1018 > UBA1018 > JBDSKY01. The sequence continues at coordinate 1,245 of JBDSKY010000110.1, read as the reverse complement.
ATGTCTTGAAATTATTATAGAATTTCTAGAATGGGGGAATTTACTAAAAAGCGAGATATATAATCTATTATCAATAAATTAACATCAATAAAGTAATAAACACGACCTCAAACAGAAGGGAGCGATTCATCGCAAAAATAAGCTTGATTAATCAGATCAGTTTACGGAGGACATAATATGAGCCATCTGGCAAAGCCAAAAGTATCTTATTGCGATCTATGATCGCTATCGTAATTCCTCAAAAATAGAAAAAAGTCGCATTCTCGAAGAATTCTGTGCCGTCTGTGGCTATTCCCGGAAGGTGGCTATTCGACTTTTGAGAGGGCCAGTTTGTCGGAGCGCTATTCACCAAAGGGGCTGTAAGGTTAAGTATGCTGGGGCAGTTATAGAAGCATTAAGGGATATTTGGTGCCTTACCGACAGAATATGTGGCTCCCGATTGAAACAGGCAAATCCAGAATGGTTGGAATATTATTTACGCAGGCCGAACTCGCTACAGCCCGAGGATGTCCGGATGCTTAGAGAAATTAGTATGGCAACGAGGGCATTACGGGACCTGGATTCATTCAATCGGATACTATTGCGCATTAAAGAATTTTCAACATGCCCGTTCTGTATTTGGCTACACGAGACTTGATCATCCAGAGCTAGTTGCAAAAATGAAAGATATTTATATAAGTTATTAGAATCCACTCCAAAATTTCTTTCTTCCTTCTCAGAAATTAAAAGAAAAGATCCGAGTAGGTTCAAAGATTATGAAGAAATTTGATCAACCCCAAACAGCTTGTGACAGGCTTATGGCCTCTAAATACCTCAGGATGGAGATGGAAGATTTTAGGAAATATGATGAACTTTAGAAATTGCGATTGGTCAAATTTCGCAAATAGTGAAGTTTAGGGCCGAAGGTGCCTACCCTTCAGGCATCTTTTTCACTTTTACAGAAATCTGCGCGAAATGGGTTTCAGGCGCAGTTTGTTTTTGATGCGTACGCTGTCTCTGCTTCAGAGATTGGGGCGTGTGTTGATGTGATGTGTTGATGGGTGGGTATGTTAATGTGACCTAAGGAATGACAACAAAATCCCATGCTGGCCCGCTAGGTTGCCATTGGGTGGCTTGTCTTATTGAATGATTTATTTTTTAATGTTGTTTTTGGTGGGAAAGATAAACTTAAAGAGAAAGAAAAAAAATGGGGGCATCGAGCTAGCTTAGCGCCGGGCTTCCCCGGTACTAGAATCGCCGCAGACG
>JBDSKY010000109.1:0-4159 GCA_039916675.1 Bdellovibrionia bacterium | reverse complement strand
GTAAAGTAGGTAACCTCGCAGGAGTCGATGTTTATCCGTTTGTGCAGGTAGAGGGTAACCAGTTGGTTTATGCTGGTCAGCCTTTGAGTATCAAAAAAACTTCAAAATTTTATTCCCTAGCGGCAACTCAATGGCACGGAGCCAGTGAGCACCGCCCGATTATTAACGACATTACCTTAACAGAGTTTCGTAAGAATCCTGCATCCACAATGCATACGGATCCCGAGCTGCGTATGGAAACAATTCCAACCTTGTTTCCACCCCACGAGTATAAAAGTTATAGATGGGGTATGGGGATCGATTTGAATTCCTGTACGGGTTGCGGGGCATGCGTGATCGCTTGCCAGGCAGAGAATAATATTCCTGTCGTGGGTCGAGATCAGGTTCGGGTGAGTCGGCAAATGCATTGGATACGGATAGATCGCTATTACGCGGGATCTCCTGAAAATCCAGATGTCGTCTTTCAGCCTATGCTTTGTCAGCACTGCGAAAACGCTTCTTGTGAATCTGTATGTCCAGTGTTGGCTACCGTTCATGATGATGAAGGGCTGAATGTTCAGGTTTATAATCGTTGCGTTGGCACGAGATATTGTCAGAACAACTGTCCTTACAAGGTTCGTAGATTCAATTTCTTCGATCATTGGAAGGCCTATGAAGGGACGATGAATCTTGTGTGGAATCCCGATGTCACAGTCAGGACTCGCGGGATTATGGAAAAATGTACTTTCTGTACCCAAAGAATTGTTGCGGCTAAGGACAAAGCAAAAGATTTGGGGGCAAAGGTTAAGGACGGAGATTTGAAGACTGCTTGTCAACAAACCTGTCCTACAAGTGCCATTGTATTTGGAGATATGAATGATCCTCAGAGTCGAGTGTCTAAAATGAAGCTCAACCCTCAGGCATTTAGGGTCCTAGAAGCCCTGAATAATAAGCCAGCCATTTCCTATATGACAAAGGTACGTAATAAAGAGGCGAGTGCTCATGCGGCCGTTGCAGGGGCACAGGCAAGCAAAGGAAATGATCATGCTTGAAGATAAATACACACCTGACGTTTATGTTACTGGCGGTAAAACATTCGCAGATGTGAACAATGATATCGCTGCTCCTTTGGAAAGATTTCCAGCAGGAAAGTGGTGGGCTTGTTTCATCTTAGCCTTGAGCGCCTTCGGTCTGGGAGCGGTTTTAGCTGCAGATATGTTTATGAATGGTCTCGGAGTCCTTGGGTTGAATCAGCCCAATGGCTGGGGGGTTTTCATTGTTAATTTCGTCTTCTGGGTAGGTATTGGTCACGCCGGTACTTTGATTTCAGCGGTTCTATTTTTGTTTAGACAGAAATGGCGTACAGCTATTAACCGATCAGCAGAAGCGATGACAATTTTTGCCGTCATGACTGCTCTCTTATTTCCAGTCATTCATACCGGGCGTCCTTGGTATGCTGTAATCTGGTTACTCCCTTATCCAAATCAGAGACATCTTTGGGTTAATTTCCGCTCACCCCTTCTTTGGGACGTATTTGCAGTAGGAACTTATTTTACGATTTCCGCAGTGTTCTGGTTTACAGGGTTAATTCCTGACTTGGCTTCAATTCGAGATAGAGCCAAAAATCCAATTCGAAAGATGATCTACTCTGTATTATCTTTGGGCTGGAGAGGTTCAAATAAGAACTGGGGACACTACGAAATCGCTTATATGTTGTTGGCTGGGTTATCGACACCCCTTGTTCTTTCAGTTCACAGTGTGGTGTCTTTCGACTTCGCAGTTTCGAACCTTCCGGGTTGGCATACCACTATCTTCCCCCCTTACTTCGTAGCAGGGGCGATTTTTTCTGGTTTCGCGATGGTCGTGACTTTATTAGTTATCGCCCGTGAAGTTTTTAATCTCAAAAATTACATCACCATTCCTCACCTTGAGAAAATGAATAAGATCATTATGGCGACCGGGATGACCGTAGGTTATGCTTATGCCTGCGAATTTTTCATCGCTTGGTATAGTGGTAGCCCGTTTGAAAGTTTCGCCTTTATCAATCGTGCCTTTGGTCCTTATTGGTGGGCCTATTGGATCATGATCTCCTGCAATGTGTTGATTCCGCAGTTGTTCTGGTTCAAGAAGTGTCGAACAAGTATTCCCGTGATGTTTGTGGTCTCGCTCTTTGTAAATATTGGGATGTGGTTCGAACGGTTTGTTATCGTAGTCACTTCGCTCCATCGGGATTATTTACCTTCCAATTGGAGATATTACGTTCCTACCTGGTATGACTGGGGTATTACTCTCGGAAGTTTTGGATGGTTTTTCATATGGTTCCTGCTCTTTTGTCGCATTCTTCCAGTTATTGCGATGGCGGAAGTTAAGAGTGTGATGCCTAGCGAGGGAGATCATCATCCCCATCCAGCACCATTGAAGGAGATTCCTAGCCATGTCTAAAGTAAGTGTCAGTGGAAAGCGGTTGGCGGGTGTAATTGGGTTCTTTGATGATCCTCATGCTTTGACTAAAGCAACTGAAAAAGTAAGGGATGCAAATTACAAAGACTTTGATGCCTATACTCCTTATCCGGTACACGGCCTCTTAACAGCTCAGGGCTTGGAACGTTCTCCGCTTCCTTTTGTGACTCTTGGGGCTGGTCTTACAGGATGTACGTTGGGATTTTTGCTTCAATATTGGACATCGGCAGTGGATTGGCCGCTTAATGTTGCGGGTAAGCCTTTCAACTCGCTTCCGGCATTTATTCCAGTAATATTTGAGCTGACAATCCTTTTTTCGGGGCTGGCAACTGTGGCAGCGATGTTTATTATTAATGGTTTGCCCAATATGAAGCGGAAAGCATTCGATCCTAGTATTACCCGGGACCGTTTTGCGCTTGTGATTGAACCCACCGAAACGTCTGGTGCAAAAGGCAAATACAAGCCATTTATTGAATCTGAAGCACAGGAATTCCTAAAAAAAGCGGGCGCCAAAGACGTGAGAAGTGTCTATTCCGAGGGATGGTTCTAAATTATGTTTAAATCTGTGACTTCAATAAAAGCAGGGCCTAAAACCAGAAAATCTGTCCAACTCATGCTGGCGGGCTTTCTGGCTGTGGCTTCGACCGGCTGTATTCATGAAAAACCTAACGTAATCTATATGCCGGACATGGTTTATAGTCCTGCCATTAAAGCTCAAAAAGATGGTTCGATGCGTATGCCAGTAGCAGGAACTGTGGATAGAAATTTTGAATCTTATCAATATCCCAATGATGCGGATCTTGCTGGAAAAGAATTAAAGAATCCACTTCGGCCAACCGCTGCGATTTTAAAGCGTGGGAAACATATTTACGACACTTATTGTATCGTCTGTCATGGCCCATCCGCTGAAGGAAACGGTTATATCGTTCCAAAGTATCCTCGGCCCCCGTCCTTGCATTCTGACAAGGTAAGAAATTGGCCTGATGGAAATATTTATCATGTTGTGACAATGGGGCAGAACCTAATGCCAAGCTATGCATCACAGATTGCACCGGGGGATCGATGGGCAGTTATTCATTATGTTAGAGTTTTACAACGATCTAAAAATCCGACTGCAGAAGACGTTAAAGTCTCTGAGCAGGAGTAAAATTATGTCAAATACACCGGCAATCAAGAATCCTGGTCCCTTTGAAATTCCATCTGGTTTGAAAACTACTTTGGGAGCGTTTGCTGTCATTGGTGTTCTAACCTTTGCGATTAGTTTGAAGTTAGATCCAGTTCGTGCGTGGGCTAGTTTCGTACAAAATCATTTTTTCTTTTTGAGTCTTGCTCTTGGAGGTTTGTTCTTGGCCGCGCTTCAGTGGATCACTGGCGCGATGTGGAGCGCTCCTCTCAGGCGATTGATGGAATCTTTCACGGCTTATCTGCCTGTAGTTTTTGTCACCTTTGCTATTCTCTATTTTGGAATTCCCTATCTCTATCTTTGGAGCCACGCGGACCATGTAAAGGGTGATTTAGTATTAGAGGGTAAATCTGGATATTTAAGTACTGGGTTTTTTGCGATTAGAAATGTCATTGCCGTTGGCATTTGGGTATTGTTTGCCCGGAAGATGGTGGGCAATTCAATTGCTCAAGATAAGTCTCGTGATTATGGTCTTTCGGTGAAGAATCGGATATTGGCTCCTGCTTTCATTGCCTTGTATGCTGTTTCTTTTACGAT
>JBDSKY010000108.1:0-3109 GCA_039916675.1 Bdellovibrionia bacterium | reverse complement strand
TTAGGAGCAAATTTGATTCAAATTTACAGTGCATGGATTTTTAATGGACCGACATTTCCTGCGCGGATTGCCCGCCGTTTAGAGATATAAATTTCGAATTGAAAAAAACAGGTGAGGGCCTACAGAGGCCTCAAGACATGGAAAACATAAGCTCTAAAAAAGCAAAAGCCCCAGGTGAAAGCCTGGGGCTTTGTTGTACTACAAGAACGTAGAAGACTACTTCTTTTTCTTTTTAGCAGTTTTTTTCTTCGTTACTTTTTTCTTCGCAGCTTTTTTCTTTGCAGCCATCTTTATATCCTCCGTTAGAGCATCATACAATTGTAACGCTCAAGTTTTATGTTACCTCGAATGCTGGTGATATCAAGAAAAGATCTTCAAAAATTTAATTTTTTTTTGAATTTCTTCATCTCAGGTCATTCTTGAGTTCATCTTAGGACACATTTGATCTCTTAACATCGCTTCATGATACACTTGAGCTATGGAAGGGGACAAAGATGAGACGAGTATTGCTGGTAAATGATGATCGAGAAATGGTTGGGACTTTTTCTAAGTACCTCACAGCGGATGGATATACGGTTCAAATTGCACCAGATTCAGAAACGGCGTTACATCGGCTCAGGGCATGGAAGCCGCATCTTATCTTGTTAGACATAAAGCTTCCTAAAATGTCGGAATTAGAATTGATTTCAAAGATAAGAATGCATACCCCTGACGAGTATTGTTCCATTATTTTGACTTTCGACGAGATGAGCGTCGAAAATCTAACGAAATGTATAGATGCAGGAGCAGATGATTTCTTGGTTAAGCCGATTCGACAGATCGATCTCATTCCACGTGTCCGATCTCAGCTTAAAATGAAAGAGGTTCACGATTCTTTGAAACGAGCGAGCCATCGGATAGAAGAATTGAGCTCAACCGATGATTTGACCGGGTTGATGAATATGCGAGCCCTATTTCGGAGAGGTGAGGAAGAAATTGGACGTTCCAATCGATTCCGTAGGCCGGTTTCGTCCCTATTGCTTAATATAGATGGGTTCACTCAAGTGAATCAGAACCACGGATTTCTTGTTGGAAGTCATATTCTTCAGGAAGTAGCAGTTCGTATCAGGCAATGTCTTCGTTCCGTAGATCTTGTTGCAAGGGTTGGAGCCGACGAATTTTTTATATTTCTTGCAGAAACTGACCTGGGAAATGCCGAATTTATGGCAGAACGCATTCGGGATTCAATTCAATCCGCCCCATTTAAAAACGATAAACAGTCTGTCAATATTACGGCAACATTGGGAGTGGCTGGACTTACTCCTGATCAAACCAATCAGAGAATGACTGATCTTCTTCATCTTACGACCGAGGCCTTGAAGTCTGCCAAAGCGAATGGGACGAATCGAATTGAGGTTTATTCTTTTACCTAAAGCCTGTAACAGACATTTAAAGGAAGGTGAGATGCAGAGCCAGCCAACGAGTTTGAATACTGGAGATGGTTTCCCTCCTTTGGACTTCAAAGAAAAAAGGAAACGAAAGCGAGAAGGGATCTTAATAATTTTCCTGGCTTTGCTTTTCTTTACTCTGACGGTCGCCGAGTTTCATTTAACAACAGTTTCGAGTAGTTTGCCGTTTGTCACCTCTATTTTCTTCTTCGGCCTCTTAAATATTAATATAATTATACTCATTGCCTTGGTTTGGTTGATTTTTAGAAATATCGGCAAGCTTTTCATAGAAAGAAGGCGAAAAGTTCTAGGGGCTCGCCTTAAAACCAAGCTCGTCATCGCCTTCCTTGCATTTTCCCTCATTCCTACTTTGGTTTTGTTTGTAATTTCAGCCATGTATATCAATTCTAGTTTCGATAAGTGGTTTTCGCTGAAAATCCAAAATACGTTAGAAGCTTCGCTCGAGATTACTAGAACTTATTACCGAAATACTGACCAGACGGCTATGCACTTTGCTGAGCATTTATCTCAGGGGATCGGCAAACGTCTGAATAAAGTCGAAAGATTCGTTTCCATCCCTGGTTGGCTGAATGGCTATTTGAATTCACAACGTGAACTATTGGCCCTCGATGGGGTGGAGTTTTATTCGGATGTCCTGAATGAGCGAGTTATTTCTGAACGCCAAGCTGATTCAAATACTTCTCGTACCTATCCTAGGATTGCCTTGGATCTTTTGGATAAGGCTTTTTCGGGCGAACGGGTCTCTGTCATGCAGCATGTAGGAGTGGGTGATTTAATCCGCTGTTTGGTTCCGGTTAGGGTCGGAGGAGGGTCAACGTCAAAGATTGTTGGAGTTTTAGCGGTAGATTCCTATATTCCAGTTAGCCTAGTAAATAAAGTAGGGGAGATCGCTAGCGTCTTTGATGACTATAAAGAGACCAATCCTTTAAAGTACCCGATGAAGACGACCTATTCGGTTATCCTTATAATGATCACTTTGGTGATTATGCTTGTCGCTGTTTGGATTGGGCTTTATATGGCGAGAGAACTTACAGTGCCCGTGGAGAGATTGGTTCGTGCCGCTGAGGCGGTTGGTGCAGGTAACCTTGATATAGCAATTTCGGGTTCCGGCCATGATGAGATTGAGGTTCTAGTGGAGTCATTTAATAAAATGACCCATGATCTTCGTGAAAACAGGGAAAGACTTACCCAGGCGGGTGCAGACTTGGAAAAACGACGGCTTCAACTCGAAGCAGTCCTCGCTAATATAGGAACCGGCGTAATTGCTATCGATAAGAGCGGAGAGATTACCCTCTTCAATCAATCTGTGGCCCAGCTGCTTCAAATCAGACCTGAAAACGCCCTTCATTATAAGTTCACAGAGGTATTGACTGAGGAGATATCCCCTTTACTTGATGTCATTGATCGCGCATTGGCCGCCTCCCTTCATGGCAAAGATGGAGTGCAGGAATCCAGTCATTGGAACTTTCGGACTGGAGAAAGCATGAAGGTTCTGGCAGCGACTGCTACGCCATTAAGGCAGGGAAGTACGAATTGGGGAGTTGTGGTTGTTATCGACGATATGACCCACATGATTAAGGGGCAACGAGAGATGGCTTGGCGTGAAGTGGCACGTCGCATTGCCCACGAAATTAAGAATCCGCTGACTCCTATCAAACTCT
>JBDSKY010000107.1:0-7487 GCA_039916675.1 Bdellovibrionia bacterium | reverse complement strand
GACTCTTGTTTCCGAATGAGATAGGGTGGCAACACTTTTTCTGCGAAACCTTGGAGCTGAGGAAAGTCACGGAACAAGTAGGTTTCCTTTATCGTAAGGGCTTCAATAAATTTCTGGAGTTCTTCTTCTTGAGAGGAGAAGGCCACTTTCTGGTAATATTCAGTTACTGTTTTGGTTCCTGTCGCTTCCATTCTTTCTTTAATTCGGCTTTTCAGATAGTAGTCTTTCTTTTCTTCAAAGAGCATTCCGGTTTTTTGGTATATGAGAGATCGAAGTTTTTCAAGGGTAAGGTCGCTCATAGAGGTTCCCCTTTTAGTGCCATCTTTAAAAAGTCTCGAGCTTCCTCAGATAACTGATTTTTATCGATCTGCTTGATGGCCTCCAAGGACTTTGGACTGGCAATCCTTGAAAGGGCTACGATGATATTGCATTGTAGCCAGTAGGAACTATGGGGTCTGGAGAGGCATTCTAATAGAGGAGGAATTGCTGAATCATCTTTTGTGAAACCGAGGGCTTCCGCTGCTGCTCCGGAGACATTAGGGTCCTCGTCGAAAAGACGGTTTGTAAGAGAATCAAAGACCAGAGGGTGGCTATCTGGAGAATTGCTCAAAATTTTTCCAACCACCTCGATCGAGAATTTTCTCACATCGACAGAAAAGGAGTTGATGTATTTTTCAAGCACATCAATGGCGGATTTGCCTAATCCTTCTAGAATTTCTATTGCAGCATTTCGTAAAATTTCATTTTCTGAGTTGAGAAGAGAGGCGGCTGCTTGCGCTGCAACCGGTCCGTGTTCTCTTTTAAAAATACTTATGGCGTGTTCCCGAACTCTGACTGAGCGATCCTCAAGGGCGCTCATTAAGCGGGGTACAATGTCGGGATCATGAATTTGCTGCAAGTTTTCAAGGGCATAGCACCGGTCTGTTTCATCTTCGCTACTTAGAGCAGCTATGATTTCTTTTAAATTGAAAGCCACTGTTCTTCTCCTATTTCCTTACCAAATTAATGATTTTTTTTGCTATTTCGTAGGATGGAAGAATAAATTCTGCGCCGCCTCTTAGAATAGCTTCTTTTGGCATTCCAAACACGACACAAGTTTCTTCGCTCTCAACAATCGTCCGACCACCGGAGCGTCTGATGTTTGCCATTGCATTGGCGCCATCAGATCCCATTCCCGTGAGCAGCACTCCAATGGTGTTTGCTCCATAAAAACTCAAGACTGAATCCATAGTAATATCAATTGAGGGTGTATGAAGTGTTCCTGTAGGAGTCTTGCTCAATCGTATCGCGTTTTCTTTTTTTTCTGAATCTCGAGACATAAGTGTCATGTGAATATTGCCAGGGGCTAGGTATCCACAGCCTGGCTGTAAGATATCCCCGTGTGCAGCATGTTTAAAGGAGAAATTACAATTGTCATCAAGGCGCTTAGCAAAACCTGGGGTAAAAGAACCGGGCATATGTTGAATGATGATAACCGGAACACCAAGGCTGGCAGGAAGATGGGGAATGATTTCGAAGATCGTGCCTGGTCCCCCGGTGGATTGACCAATAACAAGAATTTTTTCCGAGCTATATTCATTTCTTGGAGGCATAATTTTCGGAAATTCTCTTGGGAGAGACTGACTCTGAAGTCTTCTCCTCTTTCTGGATGCTCCGAGTTTTCTTAAATCCGCAGAGGCAGCGGCCTTGACCTTAAATATAATATCTGCGGCGATATAACCCATATTGTGTGAAATCGTACCACCTGGCTTGCCAACAAAATCAACGGCCCCCAATTCCAGTGCTTCAAATGTGGTAGTCGAGCCCACTTGAGTTAACGAGCTAAGCATCAAAACCGGACGGGGAAATTCCATCATGATATGTTGAAGAACGGTTAAACCGTCCATTTCAGGCATGTTGACATCCAGGGTGACAACATTTGGATTTAATTTTGCGATCTGTTGTAAAGCATCTACGCCGTTGCGTGATGTTCCAATCACTTTAATTTCGGAATCACTTTCTAGAATTCCTCTGATCTCCTTTCGCATCAGTGCAGAGTCGTCAACAACAAGGACCGTAATTTGTTTCATACAGACTCTTCATCTGATAGGAGCAAATCGACTTTAATTAGAACCAAGATTCTTTTGCCATCGCCAAGTTTTCCAACCCCTTCGATAAACTTTCCATCTGCACTTGAAATCGAAGCAGGCGGAAGTTCAATTTGAGACTTGGGGATTCGGAGAACCTCGGTGACGGAATCTACTATTAGCCCTGTTGCTTTTCCATTGATATTGACAACAACAATTCGGCATTGCTCTTGGATTTGAGGAGGCTTGAGTCCAAACCTAGTATGCATATCAACCACTGGAACGACGGTTCCACGAAGGTTGATAAGACCTTTCATATAATTTTTCGACTTTGGCACAGACGTAATTTCACTGATTCGGAGAATTTCCTGAACCTTCATGATGTTAATAGCATACTCTTCGTGGTCTACCTTAAAACAGACTAGCTGTATCTCCTCGCCTATTGTATTTGTCTGAATATCAGTCATATAGCCTCTTTATTTACGGGGTTCCTAGGTGCTTATGCATTGCTTTGGAGCTCATCTGCTAAGGCTGCTATATCTTCGATTGCTTTAGCCAGCTCTTGCATTCCGTTTGTCTGTTCCTGTGCCGAGGTAGAGGCTTCTTGGGCTGCACTTGAAGATTGTTGGGCAGCCGAGCAAATTTGTTCCACTCCCTTTTGCGCTTCTCGCACCGCTGTTACAGCTTCTTGAGACGTATTCTGAATTGCATTCACACCCTTTTGTACTTCGTACATATCTGCTTCAATCGTAAGTAGATTGCCAGTTGACTTTTTAGAGTTTTGAACTTCACGCTCTGCGGTCTCCCCGACCTCGAAAATGTCTTTGGCAACGATTTGAATCTTGTCTTGAATGCCCCTCACCATGTCTTTGATTTTTTCCGCATTGGTGGCAGAATCGGTAGCGAGAGATCTGATATCACCTGCGACTACAGCAAAGCCTTTGCCAAAATCACCTGCTCTGGCTGCCTCAATTGCGCCGTTGACAGCAAGCATATCCGTTTTCAAGGAAGTGTTTGTGATACCATCAACAATTTTATCGATTTGGCGAATTCTTTGTTGAAGCGCGGTCACATTTTGACCCGATGTTTTACTAGCTTTTGCTGCTTTACCCAAACCATCGATGAGAGTGTCGACCGCCTTTTTGCTCTCACCTAGAAGTGTTTGAAGTAGATTAACTTTTTCAAGAGACGCTTTAACTTTTCTGACGATATCCGTGGCATTGGTTTCAATAGATCTGAGCGCGGCGGTTGATTGTTCAGTGGCATTCCCCTGTTGTTCGGCTCCTTTTGCAATCTGATTAATGGCCACCATAATCTGCTCGCAGGATGAATTTGCCTGTTGAACCGTTGCCGATAACTCTTCGGCGGCCGATGCCATTGTTTCGCTGCTTTTTTCTGAATCGGTGCTATGTTTTAAATCTTCAGCGATTTGAGCGAGGTCATATGTTGCCGCTTCTATGTCTTTAAGGGCTTTGTTTTGCTCTTCTATTGTAGCTGTGGCTTCGTCGCATGCACAAGAAGACTCTTCTGCTGCTGCGGCTACGACTTCGGCACCTTTTTTAAATTGGTCTACTGCAGCTGCCATTTCTGTGGTGCGGTCATTGATCACGCCCGCACCTTCTTGGACCACCTTGAGATCGGCTTCCATTTCAATAAGTTGCCTGGTAATAATCTTGCCCTTTTCGACTTCGATTTTTGCACTGTCTCCTGCGGCTTGCGTCTCTTTAGCAACCACATTGACGTCCTTGGATATATTTCCGATGAGTTCACCGATATCCCGAGCGGACTTTTCAGCAACCTCAGCGAGGTTTCTTACTTCGTCAGCTACTACTGCGAACCCTCGGCCATGCTCGCCAGCTCGTGCCGCTTCTATAGTTGCATTTAAGGCCAGTAAATTCGTTTGGTCGGCAATCGCAGCTACGGTTTTAACTACTGTTCCAATTTCGTTGGCTTGCTTCTCTAGGTCTGTGATCATCTTGGCGGATTCGACACTACGTTTAGACGCACTATAAACTGTGGCAATGAGCTTCTCTAAATCACTGAAAGTGGTTCTTACTAATTCCTGAATATTGTTTGCCTTTCTAAGTGATTGATTGGCGGCCTCGCTACTTGTGACTGTGCCTTTGAGGAGGACTTGAGCAACGCTCTGCGATTCCTGCGCCCCTGAGCTTGCTTGAGTAGCTCCTAAAGAAATTTGCTCCATTGCTTTGGACATTTCTTCCGCAGCTGCACTTGCTTGAGATACGCCACTTGCCAGCTCTTCCGTTGCCGCAGCGATTCGTTCGGCAGCTTGTTGTCGTTTCGCGGCAGTTCGCGCCTGAGTCTTCTTTACAGCCATTTCTTTTGCGAGACGGCGTTGTTCCGCCATGTCGTTCGCCATGCTTGAATTGGAATTGAGGGTTCCATACTCTTCGTTCGTTCGAGTTTTTTTCGTAGCCGCAGGAAAGGTTTTGTTTGCGGCTGATGGCGGTGTGGCAAGCTTATTTGACATGTATAGTACCCTGTTTTAGAATCGCTGAAGTTTCTTCAACTCAAAAATTTCAGCTCTACTATAATTACGGTAAATGGTGGAAAAACTTGAATTTAGACGGTAATCCCTTGGGGAAAGATCCGTTTAATGGCGAGCAGTTGCTGAATCAATTCAGAATTTGTTTTCGCGGAGGCAAAGTATGCTGCAAGGCCTCATTTTGGTTTGACTACTTGCGGCAGAGTAAGTCGGGTATAATATTTTGAATGGTTAGGAGGATTGTTAATGAAGACGATTGCAGCTGTTGCTTGGGAACCGAAGCTTCCATTGGTGGTTGAGGAAATTGATGTGGAAGGACCCAAGGCCGGGGAAGTATTGGTGCGTATGGTGGCAAGCGGAGTTTGTCATACGGATGCATTCACTTTATCAGGGGAGGATCCAGAAGCTGTTTTTCCTTGTGTGTTGGGACATGAAGGGGGAGGGATCGTAGAAGAAATAGGGCCGGGAGTAAAATCAGTTCGAGTGGGAGATTCCGTAATTCCACTCTATATTCCAGAATGTCGAACTTGCGCTCATTGTCTGTCTGGGAAAACAAATTTATGTATGGCTCTGGATGAGACCGAATGGTCCGGATTAATGCCTGATGGAACGACTCGGTTTTCCAAGAATGGGAAAAAGATTTACCATTACATGGGCACCTCGACCTTCGCCGAATATTCGGTTATCCCTGAAATTGCTCTGGCAAAAATTGATTCGGCGGCTCCTTTAGAAAAAGTCTGCCTTCTAGGATGTGGGATAACAACCGGTATTGGTGCGGTTTTGAATACTGCAAAGGTAACACCAGGTTCGAGCGTTGCTGTTTTTGGTTTGGGTGGAATCGGCCTTAGTGTTGTTCAAGGAAGTGTCATGGCTAAAGCTGGCCGGATAATCGCCATTGATGTTAACGAGGACAAGTTTGTATTGGCGCGCCAATTAGGGGCCACTGATTTTATCAATCCAAAAAACTATGATCAGCCTATTGAAGAGGTCATCGTGGATCTTACTAAAGGCGGCGTTGATTATTCTTTCGAGTGCGTAGGCAATGTGGATTTGATGCGCTCTGCGCTTGAGAGTTGTCGTATGGGTTGGGGTGAATCCATCATTATTGGTGTAGCAGGGGCAGGGAAATTGATCCAGACCCGACCTTTTCAACTTGTCTCAGGTAGGATTTGGCGAGGCACTGCTTTTGGAGGAGTTCGCGGACGAACAGATTTACCAAATTATGTGCAACGGTACATGGACGGAAAATTGGAAATTAATAAAATGATTACTCACACCATGGGTCTCAAAGACGTGAATAAAGCATTCGATTTGATGCATTCTGGAAAAAGCATTCGAAGTGTTATTCACTATTCTACGCAATAGGGTTGATCCGCCGAGACCGGGCGACCTTTGTTACATAGTTTATAGATAAATCAAATCTGATGAAATTCAGGAAATTACTTTTCGCTGTGGAATTACACTATCATTCAGTGATACAATGGTTGTAAACGGGAAAATGGAGTTTCTATGCCTCACAGTTTAAGTTCAATTTCTAATAATTTGAGTTCTGAGGCTGGTAATCGAAATCCTTTCCCACTCTCAAAGAATTTCACTTCTAGTTCTATTTTCAATGGCGTTAATTCCAATCGCAATAAACATATCCTCGTTATTGAAGATGATACGGTCATTCTCGAATACCTGAGTAAACTTTTAGAATGGGAAGGCTATCTGGTTCAATGTGCATCGAATGGTAGTGATGCTTTGAAGTTACTCCAATCGGTATCCCCGTTGCCGGGCTTAATTCTACTCGATCTTGCGATGCCGATAATGGACGGATTTCAATTTCGAGAGGCGCAGGAGAGCGATGGGCGAATTGCTGTAATTCCTGTAGTGATTATGACTGCAGATAGAAATGTCGAATCTAAGAGTATGAAAATCGGGGCCAAGGATTTTGTAAAGAAACCTTTAGATTTCGATGATGTTCTGAGTACTATCCTACGTTATTATCTAAATTAAGATCAGCTTTCATCGGGCAAATTGCCCCTTCGGGTCACGGTTTACTTCTATTAGGTTTTTAATAGTCTCAAGGGGAGTAAGACGTGAGGCATACAGTTGTCCCTACAGGGGGGCACTGGAAGCTTATTACAGTCTTAATTTAGGAGGTTCAAGGGGCGAGAGGATTTTGCCTGTGTCAACTATACTCACTGTGTCAAGTTTGACGGCTTTTTCGCTTTGGAATTACTGAATCAATTGCCTGCTTATAATTAATTCTCAAATGCTACATAAATATTTAAAAAAATAAATCTAAAATTCATAATTTTAACGACAGTCCGAATTGATTATAGCGATCCTAACAGTTTTTAGTTTGGGATTGGCTCATAATTCGATTAGGGTGGCGAACTAATCTATTAGTTGATATTATCGCTCATGTATGAGGCGCTTCAGGCAAAAACGGAAAAGGAGGGCTGCTTATTGGCAAATACTTTAATGGTCGATTCATATAAGATTTAAAGTATAGTTAATAGATGTTTGAAAAGGTCAGCCAAAAGAAAGTCATTGTACCCGCAATTACATTTGTTTTGATTGCTCTTATCATCATGAGTAAAGAAGTATCGTTAGTTTCAAATCATCCTTATTTCGGTTTTTACCTTGCAGGTAAGGCAATCGTGATTTCACTTCTGTTGGTTTCAGTTTTGCTCGCCTGGCTCCAGATAGGTTTTATATTCCGGTACTTTCCCTTGATATTCTATTTGAGTGCAGTAATTTATGAATCGCACGGTCAGTTTTTTCGCCCCAACTACTGGTTGGCTTACATTCAGCTTACCTCGGTATTTCCATTTATCTTCAGTATAACCAAAACTATTTTGGGTCTCATGTTGGCGTTTGGTTTAATTGTCTTTAACGTCGTGTTTGCTCTTTCGTCTGAGCAATAC
>JBDSKY010000106.1:0-8597 GCA_039916675.1 Bdellovibrionia bacterium | reverse complement strand
TTTAGTGCAAGTCCCTTTTTTTCGTGGCGCAGCAACCCTATTTTGGGCTACCCAGATCAAATATGAGCCTGTCTCAAGCAAAAGCTACCCGGTATCCCAAACCCGGCCCCATCGGGGGGAACCTGATCCGGGAAGTAATATCCTTTCTAAAATCCCAGAATTTAAAGCTACCTCTAGGTTCGCATATCCTTATCGCCGTTTCTGGCGGTTCTGACTCCATCGGCCTTGCCCATCTCTTAGTTCACTTTGGACGTAGGATTGTTGCGCGTTCTCAAATATCATTACTCCACGTGAATCATGGGTGGAGAGCCGAAGAATCTGATGCTGATGAAGCTTTTGTAAAAGAATTAGGAAAAAGATGGAAAATTCCAGTCATCGTGCATCGCTTAGATCCTTCAAAAAATCACAAAGCTAAAAAATCCTGGGAAGATGAAGCCCGTGGATTTCGGAAGGAAGTTTTTGCCTGTGAAGCGGAAAAACTAGATCGCAAAGTGAGAGAGTACGATGACAAAAAAGCGCACCATTATAATGATGACAAACCAAAGAACCCAACCTTAGTTTTAACGGGGCACCAGGCCGACGACCAAGCCGAGACCTTACTTTGGAGACTTTTCACAGGAGCGGCCGAAACCCACGGTGGGGGAGTAGTCTTTCGTTACGGGATTGAAATGAGGCCATTTCTTACTTGTCGAAAAGCGCTGATCAAAAATTACCTACTGGAAGTTGACCAAAGCTATCGAGAAGATGCCACGAATCAATCTGACCGTTTTATGAGAGCGCGGATGAGATCTCAATTGATGCCGGCTATCGAGAAATTATTTCCTCGAGCGATTGATCATTTAGTTAGACTTGCACTTTCTGCTCAAGCGGGCATAGATATTTTGACACCTGATGAAGCACCAGAGGCATTGGACCGAACGCGAAAACAGAATTCAAATTTAGGTAATACACCTCTGAATCCTTATGATACGCTTATAGCAGCAGCTGGTCTGAAAGTGAGACGGCCTCATTTTAAGATACTTTCTGAGAAATTAGTTGCAAAGAAGCCGTGGTGCGGCGAGATTCATTTACCGGGAGGTTGGAAGTTAATTTGTCAACCTCCAGAGAAGTGGATATTGGAGCGAATCTAGATTCAAGCCAACTGTAGAAACACACGAAGAGTAAATGTCGAAGTGTGGGCTTGTAGTGCTTGAGTAAATTGATTTGTGTAGCGGGTTTATGTTAGTGTTTAGAAAAAGAGGGATGGGATAGTATAAAATGAAGCCATCGCAAAAAACTGTTGCTCTGTGGATAGTATTAATTTTGTTGTTCGCCAGTCTATTTAAAATTTTCGACACCGGCAATCGGCATCGAAGAGAAATTAAATTTAGCGAATTCATCTCGCTTGTCAGAGACGGCAAAGTAGCTGAAGTTACGTTTAAATCAGATAATCTCATTGTCGGAACCTTTAAAGATGCTGCCAGCAGTGCTGACGGCAAGAAGCTCTTTGAGACCGTGGGCGACACTGAAAATTCAAAAGTTTTTGAAATCTTAGAGAAAAATAACATCATCCCGAACTACGAGCGGGCCGAGAAGACCCCGATTTGGCAACAAGTTCTGATTTCGTGGTTCCCGATGCTTCTGCTCTTCGTTTTCTTCTTCCTTTTTATGCGCCAGATCCAAGTGGGTGGCGGAAAAGCCATGTCATTCGGCAAAAGCAAAGCCCGACTTCTTAGCGAGTCCAATAACCGAGTTACCTTTAAGGACGTTGCTGGAGCAGACGAAGCCAAGCAAGAGCTTGAAGAAATTGTCGAGTTTTTGAAAGATCCAAAGAAGTTTACCAAGCTCGGTGGTCGAATTCCTAAAGGCGTGTTGCTCATGGGATCCCCTGGAACGGGTAAAACGTTGTTAGCCAGAGCCATTGCAGGCGAAGCCGGCGTTCCTTTCTTTTCCATTTCCGGATCTGACTTCGTCGAAATGTTTGTAGGGGTAGGGGCTTCCCGAGTTCGAGATCTCTTTGAACAGGGAAAAAAGCATGCTCCATGTATCGTCTTTATCGACGAAATCGATGCAGTCGGCCGGCACCGTGGTGCAGGCTTAGGCGGCGGTCACGATGAGCGCGAACAGACTTTAAATCAGCTTCTAGTTGAAATGGACGGTTTTGAGTCCAACGAAGGTGTGATCTTAATTGCTGCAACCAATCGTCCTGACGTTTTAGATCCTGCGCTTTTGCGTCCAGGCAGATTTGATAGACGTGTGGTTGTATCCTCTCCCGACGTTAAAGGCCGCGAAGCTATTCTCAAGGTGCATACTCGAAAGACCCCCATGTCTTCGGACGTGGTTCTTCAAGTTATTGCACGCGGTACTCCTGGGTTTTCAGGAGCTGACTTGGAAAACTTGGTGAATGAAGCAGCTTTATTGGCCGCAAGAGTCGGTAAAAAGTTTTTAGAAATGGCTGACTTTGAGCATGCTAAAGACAAAGTCATGATGGGAGCTGAGCGGAAAAGCATGGTTCTCACTGATCTTGAGAAGCGAACTACGGCTTATCATGAAGCGGGTCACACCTTAGTGGGCAAGTTTATGCCGGGTACTGATCCCATTCATAAAGTAACTATCATTCCACGAGGGATGGCGTTAGGCGTTACGCAGACCCTTCCGACTGAAGATCGCACCAGTTTGACCCGCGACAAAGCGGAGAACAATATTGCATTCCTGATGGGCGGACGTGTTGCTGAAGAACTCGTGTTTAAACAGAAAACTACGGGTGCGGGCAATGACATTGAACGCGCTTCTGAGTTGGCTCGCCGTATGGTTTGTGAGTGGGGCATGAGTGATGTTCTCGGTCCAATTACCTTTGGTAAAAAAGAGGAAGCAATCTTCTTAGGTCGAGAAATCGCTCAGCATCGAGATTACTCAGAACAGACCGCTCAGACCATAGATCGTGAAGTCCGCGATATAGTTGAACGCAATTATCGTCGAGCCAGAGAGATTCTCACCTCTAAGCTTCATATTCTTCATGATTTAGCAGCTGCGCTTCTAGAATATGAGACATTAGATGGCGTTGAAGTAGAGCGAATCGTTCAGGGATTAAAGATCGAACGTGTCGCTGCTCCAATAGCAGCAGGGGACTCTGGAAACAATCCTACCGGAACAGCACCTGCTGATGACCGCAAAGAACCAGAAACAGGAGGGGGGGCTACGCCGGCTCCTGTGCCTGCTTAAGTAAGTAGAATGCACAGAGAGTAAGCTGTCCCAATCGATTCAGTGGGGGATCTGCTAGCTAATCTACAGTCCAGTATTCGGTTAATAGACCTCCTGGACATTGGGATTGTCGCTTTTATTGTTTATCGCATTCTCTTGCTCATCAAGGGAACGCGGGCAATGCAGATGCTCACTGGGCTTGGAATTCTGGGGATTGGTTTTTATCTTTCTTCAATCCTGGAACTCTTCACGACCCACTGGTTGTTTTCCTACTTTTTTGATTACCTGATTTTAATTGTAATCGTCCTGTTTCAAGATGATCTCAGACGAGCCTTGACCCACGTAGGGAAGAATCCTTTCTTCTCAGGAGCTTCCGAAGAGGAAGAGCGTGAAATGGTCGATGAAATATCGCGAGCTGCCAGTCGTTTGGCCAAAGAACGAGTTGGAGCTCTCATTGTCATCGAGCGAGAAACAGGGCTGAAAAATTTCATTGATACGGGCTCTCGTCTAGAATCCAAAGTGAACTCTGAGTTGCTTTATGCCATCTTTGTTCCTGTGTCCCCAATCCACGATGGAGCAGTCATAATCACTAACGGAAGAATTGCGGCTGCAGGATGCTTCTTGCCCCTCTCCAAGGACCCCAATATCGATAAACGTTATGGGACCCGACATAGAGCGGCCTTAGGGTTAACAGAAGATTCCGATGCCATAGTGGTTTTAGTTTCAGAAGAGGCGGGCGAGTGTCATTTGGTAAAGAATGGAAAAATCACAACCAATCTAAACGAAGAGGAGCTTCGACAAAGCTTGGCAGCACTTCTGGATTTTTCAAGAGGTCAAGTCAGCTTGCCTAGAAGAGTGCGAGATTGGGTAGTAGACATGCAGGGCAGGGATAGCAGTGAAGACTAATTCAAGAGTACCCTTATTCATCCACCTTTGGCGCCTGGTCTCCACTAACTTGGGAACAAAGGTAGTCTCCATTATCGTTGCGGTTTTGCTGTGGGGGATTGTACTGGGGTCCCGGAATGTAGAGGTGACCAAGGAGATTCCTTTAGAAATTATAACTTCGCCCGACGTAGTTACCTCGAACGAGATTCCAGATAAGATCGCATTCCGGCTATCTGGTCCAAAAGCTTTCCTTCGGAGTATCTTGGATCGAAGAGAAGATCCGATCCGAGTTAATTTATTAGGTGCTAAGCCCAATTTGGTCACTTACCGATTTTTCTCGGACAATATTCGTCTTCCTATCGGTGTCAAAGTTCTTTCAATCAATCCAACCGCAATATTGGTCAAGTTAGAGTACCTCAAGCGGAGAGATGTTCCCGTACGAGTGGAACTTCGAGGAAATCCCCCGGATGGATATCGAATCATCCGAGCCGAAATCAAACCTGAGATTGTGAAAATTAAGGGACCTGAGAGTAAAGTGGATGCGCTTACCCAGGTATCGACGCTTCCTATTGATGTCTCAAACCTCAGACAGTCGGCAGAGAAGGAAGTAGCTTTGGATCTTTCTCGGTATGGAGTGCAGCTCGATGGAGAGTTTCCTAAAGTCTCAATTGAGATGGCTCCCGTTACGGCCAACTTCCGTATTAAAAACGTAGATATTCGAGTGCTCTCTTTTTATAAAGTTCGAATTGAAGAGAAAAATGTCACTGTTCTCGTGCGTGCCTCATCCAGCGATTTACAGAGTCTGGACAAAAGCAAGGTCTATGGCATAGTCGATCTAAGTCGCAGGCCTAAAGGAAAGTACAGTGAACCGTTAAAAGTAGTTTTACCCAAAAACATTGAGTTGGTAAAAGTACTTCCAGAACAGGTCCACGTAACTCTCTATTAGAGAAGGTCCGGCTAAAAGAGAAAAGGGGATCATCCATGGGCCAGAAATTATTTGGAACTGATGGGATTAGGGGACTTGCCAATGAGTTCCCCATGACATCTGAAATTGCTATGGCTGTTGGTAAAGCTGTGGCGCATGTATTGGCGACCAATCCTGCTACAGTGGTTCGTGGGTCTATCCCAGTGGGTCTGAGACCCATAGAATCATCTAAACCCATCAGACGAGCCAAGATTGTTGTGGGTAAGGATACCCGGCTGTCAGGTTATATGCTGGAGCAAGCACTAGCTTCAGGGATCTGCTCCATGGGGGCAGACGTGATTCTGATTGGTCCGCTTCCTACGCCTGGGGTTGCTTTTGTGACCCAGAGCATGCGTGCAGATGCTGGAGTCATGATTTCGGCTTCGCATAATGCTTTTGAAGATAACGGAATTAAAATTTTTTCTGCTGACGGATATAAACTTCCGGACGATATTGAAAACGAAATTGAGCGATTGGTTTTTTCCAAAGACCTGGACAAAGTTCGCCCGACAGCCGAATTAGTAGGGAAAGCCTACCGGATCGATGATGTGCATGGGCGCTACCTGGTATTTTTGAAGAATCTATTTCCAAAGGATTTAGATTTATTGGGAATGAGAATAGTTTTGGATTGCGCTAATGGAGCGGCCTATAAAGTTGCTCCCCTTGTATTTGAAGAGCTAGGCGCGGAAATTGTTAAAAACGGTGTAAGCCCTGACGGAATGAATATCAACGAAGGCTGTGGCGCACTTCATCCAGAAGCGATTTCAGCACTGGTGGTTAAATTCCGTGCAGATATTGGTATTTCTTTAGACGGAGATGGTGACCGTTGCATTCTATCTGATGAAGACGGGGAAATCGTCGACGGAGATCAAATTATTGGCTTGTGTGCAATAGAAATGGCGCGAGAAAAAACTCTTAAACACAATACCGTTGTTACTACACCTATGTCCAATATCGGCTTGGAACTAACACTTCAACAGTATGGAATATCCATGGTCCGAGCGCAGGTAGGGGATCGTTACGTAGTGGATACTATGAGGAAGAACGGGTTAAACCTCGGGGGGGAGCAATCCGGTCACGTAGTTTTTCTCGATCATGCCACTACGGGTGACGGCATTGTGGCAGCCCTCAAGGTTTTGGAAGCCATGCGCAGAACGGGCAAGCCCCTATCGGAATTGAAAAAAGCCATCCGGCTCTTCCCTCAGGTTCGAGAGGACGTTCGAGTTTCTCGTAAAGAACCATTGGAAAACCATCCTTCCATTGCTAAGGCAATTGCTAGCGCTCAAGCACTTTTACACGATAAAGGTCGAGTATTTGTACGATACTCGGGCACAGAACCTCTCTTGCGAGTGATGTTAGAAGGGGAAAATTTAGATCAAATCTCAGATCTGGCCAGAGGGATTGCTAACGAGATTCGAAAAGTACTAGAGTAGAATTTGGCTATTGAGTAAGGAGTAAGCTGAATGAAAAATCAAAGTTTTATGCCTCCCAGGTTGGGCGTCAATATAGATCACGTAGCGACCTTACGACAACTCCGCGGAACTCCCTATCCAGATATATTAGAGGCGGCACATTGTGTAGCTCGAGGCGGTGGTGAACAAATTACAGTCCACCTCAGAGAAGACCGCAGACATATCCAAGATGAAGATGTGCGTTTACTTCGGAAACATTCCCCCTTACCCATGAATCTTGAGATGGCAGTGTCTCCTGACATGGTCCGTATTGCTTGTAAAGTATCTCCAGATTGGGTTTGTCTGGTCCCAGAGAAACGTCAAGAAGTCACAACTGAGGGGGGGCTTAACTTGGCTAAAAATCAATCGAAAATAGCCGCCTGTATCCTGAAATTGAGAAAAGCAAAACTCCAAGTGAGCTGTTTCATTGAACCGAGCTTGGAATCGGTTACCCTCAGTCATAAGCTGGGGGCAGACGCAGTTGAATTTCACACAGGGCGATTTTGCCTGGCTGCTCAAGGAGCTTTGGGTAAGAGTTCTTCCAAGGTTGCAGCGAAAGAGCTGGCACGTTTAGAAGCTGCAGCTGCCTTGGCCCAAAAGTTAGGACTTCGAAGTCATGCTGGACATGGCTTTGACTATGAGAATGTTCGACCTGTGATTGAGCTGGAGCATGCGGATCGAAGTCCTCTAGTGGAAGAGTATAATATTGGACATGCCATCGTTTGTCGGGCCGTATTTGTGGGGCTGGAGCGTGCTGTGAGTGAGATGGTTTCTGCATTGCGGGCGCCCTAGAAGCTGGTCTTTCCAATGTCGTTAGTCATTGGGCGGCATTTCGGATTTAAATAAATTTCTAGGCTAAAGAGATCCTATCGAAAACTCCCCGCCATCTCCTTGGTTCGTAGTAGTAGCTTCGCCTTTCAAAAATCGCAGGCTGCTCTTTTGCTGGAGTGTATAGATGCCTGATTTGTTAGCTACAGGTTTTAGTATCCATATTTGTGCAGATGCACTCCTATAGTTTGCTAAGGAAACTGAGTAGTCATTCTGCTCCGAAGCCTCTAGGTAAAGGAGAGTTTCCTGATGTTGGATTCGGTATTCGTTAGGTCCCGCTTTAGATATAATCCAATCCTGTGCTGTACTCTTTTCGGCCTTGTTCATTATGACTGCACGGGGCGACACATTTGATACATCCAAAAACCGATCTTTGAGTTCCGATCTAATTTTATATAAAGGCGCAATGTATTCTTTTTTAGGTAGATCACCTCCAAATACGGATGTAAGTGCCTGGTAAGATCCATATATTCGAGAGGAACTGTGACCTATTTGGGGGGCAATCATAAGGCGGTGATTATGGGGGCCAAACTCATCTAACGATTCGTAATAGGATGTCCCGCGACTCAAGCGATCAGGCCCCTGAAAGTTGGACCCACAGCTTGTATCGAGATCGTCATTAGCTTCCGGGCTTCCATCTGGGGTTCCATTATCAAGTTGACCCAAAATATAGATAACATTTTTTTTAAGAAATCGACTGATCAGCTCATCCGTCGCGACTGGATTACTACATTTTTGATTCTCGTTATTTGAACACATGTAGTGATTTGAATCCTGAGGGACAATATTGAAACCATACTTGAAAGCTTCAAAAGAACAAGTAGAAGCGTTTGAGCATTCACAATTTGAACCGGAACCATCTGTGATGCGGATGCTGATAGATTACGACCGGGCATTTTCGCTCTTGAAGTAGAAAGAATAAAGAAAAAAGTTGAAGAACTTCGCAAGTTCGACAAGAATGTATGTGGGGTTGGCTGAATTTGAAGAGGTGTTGGATTACACAACAATCAAGAATGACCCGAATAAAGTACTAGGTAGAGATAAACATGGATTTTATATTGAATATAATATTCTATCGTCTACTTAGCACGCCGCAGTATTTGGCCCCCGAAATCAATAGCAGTTGCTACGTGCCATGAAGGAATTATTGAACTTACAAGGGATTCCAATACCAGTTTTTGATGGACAACCCTATTTGACTGTACTAACTCAATGCTTGAGGCTGCCAAACTGAATATGAAAAAAACATTGCCCATTCTTTCTTGCATACTTCTTTTTAGCACTGCATC
>JBDSKY010000105.1:0-4092 GCA_039916675.1 Bdellovibrionia bacterium | reverse complement strand
ATGCCATATTCCGGCAGAGTTTCGTCGCATGCGACGAGGATGATCGGAGAGCCCAATTCAATTTCACTGATTGTATGTCTGTGGATTGTCTGTATATACCCTATAGACTTTCGAGGGTACATTGGTACAGCAAGTTATCCAGGAACTGTCCGGAGTTCTAGGCACTGAACTGCAGTAAAATGTCATACGATCTCTACTACCTGTCGCTATCATGCTGACTAACGTGCCATTAACACAAGCCCCACCGGCTCCAATAATAGTTTCAGAAGAATCATTACAATACATATTTTCAGCAGGCCAACTACCGGCATTATTAATTTCATTGCCCCAGTTGCTGGCATTCCAATAAACTACTTTTCTATAACAACTTGGAACACCCTTGCCTCCGTTCACGGTTAAATTTCCTGCAACTGCAACATTCCCTTGGTCACTTATGGTCATTAGGTTGGAATTATTACCATTTCTAAAATAAGTGTTCCAGCCAGTACCATCCCCAAACTTAAAAATTCCAGCCTCGGGTGACCCCGTGCCTCCCGATATAGACATGCCCGCGCCCCCAGTGACAGTCAGTCTTGGGAGTACCAGGTTTCCTGTCATTGTGACATCCCCGTTGTCTTTTATAGACATTAAGTCCTTGTCATCATTTTTAGTTCTGAAATGAAAGTACCAGCCGGTACCATCCCCAAACTGAATACCTCCAGCATCAGGTGAACCATGCGGGGGATAACTATTAGTACTATACATCCTCAAGCCGTTCGAGCCGGCATTCATCGTCAAGTTGCCCGAGACTGACAAGCCTCCGTAGTTATCTAGTGTCATATTACGTGAAATCAATCCCGTACCAGCGTTGTTATTAGTATAGAAGTCGATGTAAGTATCCCAGGAAGTACCTCTTCTGAAAGCCACTGCCGCACCACCACCAAGACTTGAAGATTGGTAGGCGATTGCATCTTGATAGGCACTTCCCGTTATCAGTATCCCGTTACCAGAGAAAGCAGCGAGACTGACTTGTGCCCATCCGTTTCCTACACTCGTTCCGCTGATTTCTAAAAGCGACTGGGGCGAGCTGGTTCCAATACCAACGTTCCCATTTGCGAAACTGAACCTATTTGACTGGAAAACCATTCCCGTTCCTGAAGAAGCAGTATCCACTTCGATTTTATCTGGCTTTGGTTTCAAAGTTGTGGTGCCAGAGAGATAACGGTCTCCGAAATAGATTGTCGATTTTGAGTACGTCGAGTCTGGCCCATTTGGATTTATGTTCAAGGAATTGATTTGGCAGTTCGTATGATTATGGCCGACATGGGGAGCCAAATTGGGGTTGGCATTGTATAATGCGTTACTTTCAATAGACGGACAATTGTTTGAAACAGATACGACTTGACACGATTCAGGCACATAAGTCGAGCTTTCAGTAATGGTTAGTTGAATCATATCGAGGGTGGGCGTGGGCACGGTAGTAGACTGCATTCCAGAAAATAAGTCGGCATTTCCAGTAGTACTACTCTGGGAGGTTAAATTTCTCACTACAGAAAGATTAATATATCTAGTTTCGATCCATTTATTAACCCCATTGATCGTTACTCCATAACTATTTTTAGCATCGACTAGGTCAATGCTTTTAGTATAAAAACCACTTAAAGACACATTTTTTTTAAATAATTCACCCATCGCATTGCTGCTAGTATTCCATATACCCAAGCGAGTTAAAGGCACCGACGGTTTACTGGGTCCCAAAGTCGTTGCACCACCGGCTATCAAAATTTTTGCGCAGGAGTTCGCATCTGTCATGGCAATTTTGATAAGATTCAAAGCACTGGTCCAGTCACTTCCCAACGTCATTTTCTTAATCTGTTTTTGAGTTTGCACAGTCGAATTGGTAATAGCCAAGATCAACCCCATCCCAATGGCTGAAGCAACCATAACTTCGACTAAAGTAGAACCTTTGTCTTTGTTAAATAGAGACATAATATTCATCTATTAACGTATCGTCGGCATTGTACGAATCTTTACAAATATTTACAAATCTTAATGCATTTCGATAACTCGGAGAGGGGCGCGTCAAATCGGAGTCAGTTCGGAATCCGAGGTAGTTACCTGATCTGATGTCCTACTTAAATAACTTCTCAATATATTTATGAATATGAAGAGCCGTGCAAGCTTTTACCTTGCTTGTACCACAAGGCCGTCCGTTCAATCGCCTCACTGAGGCTCACCCTTTCACGTAAGGCAAGTTCGCTCCGTGCACGTAGAGTGGAGGGAACGTAGCGCTCAATTGGCCGATCTGGAGATGAAGCCCCTAAAATTTTGACATCTAAGTTAAAAAAATGAGCGACTTGATTGGCAATTTCCGAAATCGAAAATCCCTGTTCGGAGCCGATATTGTAGGCTCTCCCTGGCGTTCCATCTCCAAAGATTTTTAACAGCCATATGATGAGATCCGAAGTATATAGGTAGGAACGAAAAGTAGTGCCATCCCCTCGAACAATCACTGAATCACCCTGCAGTCCATTGCTAATAAAATTTCCAATTGCAAAATGAAGATCAAGAGGAAGATAAGGACCTACAAAAGCAAAACACCTAGCAATCTTTACTTCAATTCCAAACTGTTGTTGATACAATATACAGAGGTGCTCAGCTAAACGCTTTCCTTCTCCATAACAAGACAAAGGACTGAGTGAATCAGGAGCACCCTGGAAATCCTCGCTCACATGGACCAGGTCGGCAGGTTGTCTCCCATAAACAGCACCCGAACTTGCCAACAGGAACTTTTTAGCACCGCAAATTTTGGCAAAATCCAACATTCTGCGGGTACCTCCGACGATTGTGTCTAACATCCGTAAGGGTTCTTCTATTACTAGTTTGGCACTTGCTTCGGTTGCAGCATGGATGATGTGAGAAAATTTTCTTTCCTTAGGAAACAGAAATGAAAGCACATCACCCTGAATAAAATGTATCGAAGGATCAGAGGTTAAATCCGGAAAATTTCTTTTAAAACTTTCAGGATCTCGCGACAAAGCCCACGCATGAGCATTTAATCCCAGTTTTCGATTGGCGTGGGAAAAGCTCTGCAATAACCATTTTCCAAAAAAACCTGTTCCCCCAGTTATAAATATATTTTTATTTTGAAGCTCCGCCCAGAATTCTTGACTGTTTGCGACAATATCACTTAAATCATTTTTAATAATTTCCTGGGAGATATTCATTAAGCCCGAAGGTCCTTCGCCAAAGTATTTTCTGAAACTTCGCTAAAATTTATTCGCTCCTTCTCAATAACTAAAGGGCGGTGCTGAACATAAGTGTGAATAGATCCTATATATTCGCCTAAAATTCCAATAAAGAAAAGCTGCACCGAAGAAAAAAGAAAAAGACCTATGAGAATTGGTGCCAATCCAAAACCAAAAGTGTTCCAAAAAATCAACTTTAAAGCTAAATAAGTGACGGCCATAAACAGGCTAATGGCTGACATTAGAAATCCAGCCATCGTCGCGATACGTAAAGGTACTTTTGAATGATTTGTGATTCCTAACATTGCCATGTCATAGAGGGAGTAGAAATTGTTAGCTGAGATTCCTCTTTTTCTCAATGGTTGCTTGAAAGGTATCTTGAAACTGGAAAAGCCGAGTTCGGAGATTAGTCCACGAAAATAAGGATAGGGATCGTCGATCTTTCTTAAATTTTCGATGACAATTCGATCGTATAGACCAAACCCAGTATAATTCTGATTTAATTCGATCTCGGATAATTTAGAAATCAATTTGTAATAAACTTTTCGAATAAAATACATAACGCGAGACTCTTCAGATGCCGTTTTGACCGCTATAACAACCTTGTAACCCTCATCCCACTTTTTAAGAAAGTCCTTAATCAAAAAAGGAGGATCCTGAAAATCAGCTGCCATTAAGATAGCGGCTTCACCTGTGCATTGAAGTAAACCATAATAGGGGGAGCGTATGTGGCCAAAGTTACGGTTATTTAAAATAATTTTTACATTTTTATTTTTTTCAGCAAGCACCCGAAGAATAGGCGCTGTTTTATCTTTAGAATCGTTGTCAATAAAGATGTGTTCGTATGTGTAGCGATCACCTAGCT
>JBDSKY010000104.1:0-15452 GCA_039916675.1 Bdellovibrionia bacterium | reverse complement strand
CCTTCATCTGTAACGGCTGGCTGGACGCCCGAGCTTCTCCTTCATCGAACCTGCGAGCTGGGAAAAGGTACAAAGCAAACTGAGGGAACCGTCTGGCTTAAGATGCTGTCAAAAGAGGTTCATGGCCAATTTAACGCCAGTATTTTAGCTCTTGCTCCGGAGGAATTGAAACTGGAAATCACGAATTTCCTCGGAGGAACTGTAGCATTGATCTCTGTTCGAGAGGGACATTACGAAATCACTAAGGGACCTTCGGAGCCTGTAAATGCTTCAGGTTATGATTCTTGGGGGGGAATCCCTTTGAGTTGGGCTACTGACTTGTTTTTGGGGAAAATCCCCTGTCCCGCCAGCGACGAACATCTAGTACTTACCAAAGAGGAAGCCAATCAGCTTACTGTAGAAATACCTTCCGGTCCTTTAGGGGCGCAGACGTTCAACTTTAAATATAGAAAGAGCGACGACGGATTGCCTTGGCCTGAATCTCTTCGCTGGGCAAGATTATCAGAGCCGAAAACTACAATTGAATTCAAATTCGACAAACCAGAGCAGGGCACCCTGAGTCCTCTGCAATGGGAAGCTAGCTCTAGCGAGGGTGCGATCAAAGTCCGCTGGAGAGATCGACGTCGAAGTCCGTCTCACCATTGATGACGCAGTGGCTGTGTTGACACCTAGGTCCGTATCAGCTACCTACCCAAATGGGGAGCATAATTATGATGTGTGGTTTAAGGGGTATTCCTGCTATTTCAGTGCGTATAATTGGTGTTGCCCTTCTCGTCTCAATAGGAATTGCCGGTTGTACTTCGAAATCTAAGAATGAGTCTCTCAATGTCCTTCACATTGTCGCAGATGAGAAGCTTAAAGGCTTAGATCCAATCTACACTAACGACCTATACTCGGGAATTCAATCTAGCCAGGCCTATGAAACTTTATTGCAGTACCATTACCTCAAGCGTCCTTACGAGTTAGTGCCTAGTCTTGCTCAGACTTTGCCAACCGTGAGTCGTGACGGACTTACCTACACTTTTTCTTTAAAAAAAGGAGTCCTCTTTCAAGACGATCCGAGTTTCAAATTGAATGAAGGCAAGGGCCGGGAAATGACGGCCGAGGATGTTGTATATTCCTTCAAGCGTTTGGCCGATCCAAAACTCTCTGCTCCAGGATGGTGGGTTTTAGATGGTAAGATCGTCGGGTTAAATGCTTGGCGTGAGTCTGTATCTAATACTGTCAAAACAGATTATTCCATTCCTGTCGAGGGACTTAAGGCTCTGGATCGCTACACGATCCAGCTTAAACTTTTACGCAAATCGGCACAGTTCTTATATTCCTTGGCAATGCCATTCACTGGGATTGTGCCTCGGGAGGCAGTTGAATTTTATGACAGAGAGTTTATCAATCATGCCGTGGGCACCGGACCTTTTAGGCTTTCAGAATATAATCCGAATTCCCGAATAGTGTGGGACCGAAATCCAACCTATCGAAAAGAGCTTTATCCATCGGAGGGAGATTCGGATGACCAGGCGCTAGGGTACTTGGAAGATGCCGGAAAACCATTACCAATGTCAGATCGGATTGTGGTTCAGGTGATTACTGAAAAGCAACCTATGTGGTTAAATTTTTTAGCAGGCAAGTTGGATTTCGCCGGGATTCCGAAAGATAATTTTACTAGCGCAATAACTCCGAAAAAGGAACTTAGCCCCGAGCTGGCAGCTAAAGGCATTCGCCTTCTCAAGAGTGCCGCTTTAGATGTTACTCATGGCACATTTAACTTATCCGATCCTTTAATTGGGAAAAACAAATTTCTTAGACAAGCAATAAGCATGGCTTTTGATGAAGCAACGTTTATTGATCTCTTCTTCAATGGGAGAGCAATTCCGGCGCAAGGTCCTATTCCCCCTGGAGTGGATGGGTATGACGCCGAGTTAGAAAACCCTTACCGGAAGTTCAATCTGGTAAAGGCCAAAGAGCTGTTGGTTAAGGCGGGATACCCTGAGGGTGAGGGCCTTCCCCCATTGGAGTACGCCACCATTTCTGATAGCTCTGCACGCCAACAGTCAGAATATTTTCAGAAAATGATGGCCGGAATTGGAATTTCACTAACAGTAAATTCTTACTCCTGGCCCCAGTTTCAAGAAGTCATAAAGAATAAAAAAGCACAGCTCTGGGAATATGCATGGTCGCTCGATTATCCAGACGCTGAAAATATGTTTCAACTTTTCTATAGTAAAAATGTATCGCCTGGGTCTAATGATGCTAACTATATAAATCCGGCGTTTGATCGACTTTATGAGAAGTCATCAGTTTTGCCGGCTGGTCCTGAGCGTACCAAAACCTATGGGCAGATGGTCAAGATGTTGGTGGAGGATTGCCCCTGGATTTTTGGAGCGCATAGGATGAGTTTTGTGTTGATTCAGCCTTGGTTAAAGAATTACAAGCCGAATGATTTTGATCACGCTCGCTACAAATATTATCGGATTGATACAGCTTTGAAAAAATAGAAGGTTAGCTCGATGTTTATTTACATCATTCGAAAACTCCTCAACACAATACCCGTGCTGTTTGGGGTTGCTGTTATTGTTTTTGTACTATTCAATTTGGTTGGGGGAGACCCTACTTATCAAATGTTGGGACGTCATGCCACCGCCAGTCAAATTTCAGAGCTGAGGCATGAGTACGGGTTTGATCAGCCAAAGTATATCCAGTTTACTCAATACTTAAAACAAATTGTCACCTTTGACTATGGCCGCAGTTATGCGACCAAGCAGCCGATCAATGGAATGATCATGGATGGAATTGGACCCTCCCTGTCTTTGATGATTCCCGCATTTTTTATCACGACAATTCTCTCGGTTGCCATCGGCCTCTGGGTAGCTTACTACCGCGGGAAGCTCGTAGATAAGGTCGTTGTCATTTTCTGCGTTTTTGGGATGAGTCTGCCTATGCTGGCTTACATTTTGTTTGGTCAGTACTATTTCGCCTACAAGCTTGGATGGTTCCCTATCTCAGGATTTGAAACGACTTGGCCCGAGCGGTTTCAGTCGGTGGCTTTGCCGATGATTATTTTTATTATCGTGAGTTTGGGTTATGACGTCCGGTTTTATAGAACCGCTATATTGGAAGAGTGTAACCAGGATTATGTCAGGACTGCTAGGGCGAAGGGATTGTCGGAGCCGAGAGTATTTTTCAAGCATGTATTGAAAAACAGTATGGTACCGATCCTCACAAACGTAGTGGTTCAAATTCCATTACTGATTTTGGGCGCCTTCTTGTTGGAGAGCTTTTTTGGTATACCAGGTTTGGGAAGTATTACTATTGATGCAGTTCATAACAGTGATTTTCCTGTCATTAAGGCAATGACTACTTTGGACGCAATGTTATTTATTCTGGGTAATTTGGCTACGGATATTCTTTATACTCTGGTCGATCCGAGAGTGAGCTTAAAATGACTGATGCTATACAAAAACGTAGCCTTTGGATGGACGCTTATAGGCGTATTCGTAAAGACCGAATCGCCCTGTTTTGTCTTGGAATAGTTTTCACCTATTCTTGTATTGCGATTTTCGCCAAATTGAATTTTATCGCAACCCCTTGGGATAAAGTAGTCGGTAGCTCCTATCAAGCTCCGCAATGGGGGTGGGGAGGGCCTTTAGAGCTAATATTGGGAACAGATATTTTTGGCAGAAGTGTATTTTATAAAGTCCTTCAAGGTACCCGGATAGCGATGAGCGTGGGATTGGTTTCGTCTTTGATCAGTACGCCGATTGGAGTTTTTTTTGGAGCCTTGGCGGGTTATTTTGGGGGTTGGGTAGATGACGCGGTTGTTTGGTTGTACACAACGCTTTCATCCATTCCAAATATTATGCTGCTGATCGCAATTGCGTTTGTGCTCGGTAAAGGGTTGACCTCAATTTATGTAGCATTGGGTATTACGGCATGGGTGAGTTTGGCCAGGGTGATTCGTGGCGAATTTATAAAACATAAATCCCGCGACTATGTGGTTGCGGCTGAAAGCTTGGGAGCGAGTCATTTCTCTAGAATTTTTAAGCATATTCTACCCAATGTTTCCCATTTTGTGATCATTAATTTGTCTATTCAGTTCGTCTCCGCAATTAAGGCCGAGGTTATTCTTTCCTTTTTGGGTCTAGGCTTACAAGGACAACCCAGTTGGGGTGTTATGATAGACGATGCTAAGCTAGAATTGTCTAGAGGAGTATGGTGGCAATTATTTGGAGCAACGACTGGGATGTTCTTTATCATTTTAGCATTTAACATTTTGGGGGATTCCTTAAGGGATGCTCTTGATCCTAAAATCAAATAGGGGAACTAATCTATGGATTCAAGAGCTGAGTTTGAGAAAATACTGGAAGTAAAGAATCTCAAGACAACGTTTAAGACCGAAGAGGGTACCTTAACAGCGGTTGATGACGTGAGTTTCAATGTCTATAAAGGGAAAACGCTCGGCATAGTAGGGGAGTCTGGCTGCGGCAAAAGTGTGACGAGTTTATCCATTATGAGATTGATCCCTCACCCTCCTGGTAAAATTGCAGGAGGAGAGATCTTATATCGCGGCCAAGATTTACTGAAATTTGATGCCTCTCAGATGCGCTCTATCAGAGGGAACGAGATCTCAATGATTTTCCAAGAGCCGATGACCTCGCTCAATCCGGTCTTCACGATCGGAAATCAGATTCGCGAAGCGATTGGCCTTCATCAAAAGCTATCTAAAACGGAAATTCGAGATCAAGCAGTAGAAATGTTGAAACTAGTCGGCATTCCTGCTCCCGAAAAGAGGGTAGATGATTATCCTCATCAGCTGTCGGGCGGGATGAGACAAAGAATTATGATCGCGATGGCCCTGTCATGTAATCCACAGATTCTGATTGCCGATGAGCCGACGACTGCCTTAGACGTAACAATTCAAGCTCAGATATTGGAGCTGCTCAAAGAGCTGCAGCAAAAAGTTGGAATGGCCTTGATCTTAATTACTCACGATCTAGGAGTGGTCGCTGAGATGGCTGACGAGGTAGCGGTGATGTATGCAGGCCGTATCGTCGAACAGGGAAATGTTCGTGAGATTTTTCGTGAGCCAAAAATGCCTTACACCAGAGGTCTTTTAAATAGTATCCCCATCATGAATAAGGATCCGACTGGAAAAATGAAAAAAAAGCGTCTCCAAGCAATCCCAGGAATCGTTCCGGACTTATTGCATCTTCCCCAAGGTTGTCGGTTTCAGGAGAGATGTTCCTATGTCATCCCGGAGTGCAAGCAGCAGGAACCGGATTTACGTGTAGTGGCTTCGCATCCTCTAATGCCGCACAAAATTCGATGTGTGAGGAATATATAAGTGACAGACAAAGGGATCGCCTTAATGGAACAGACGCAAGAAAAAATCGATCATGCCAGTGATTCTGACATCCTTATTTCTGTTAATCACCTCGTCAAAAGATTTCCAATCAAAGGGGGGCTTTTTTCTCGAGAAATCGGAAGTGTTAAGGCGGTTTCCGACGTTTCCTTTAAAATCCGTAAAGGGGAGACACTCGGTTTAGTGGGAGAGTCGGGGTGCGGAAAATCGACCTTAGGACGCTGTATTTTAAGATTAATTGAGCCGACCTCCGGACAGATGGTCTTCAAAGGACAAGACATTACACACTTAGGTGCTGCGGATTTAAGGAAACTTCGAAGAAATATTCAAATTATATTTCAGGACCCTTATGCCTCCTTGAATCCTAGGATGATGGTTGAAGACCTTCTTACGGAGCCTCTTGTTATCCATAAGATTGGTAAATCCCGGCAAGAGCGACAAGCGAGGATTCTTAAATTACTCGACATGTGTGGCCTAAGGCGCGAGGCCATGTCTCGATACCCGCATGAGTTCTCAGGTGGGCAAAGGCAAAGGATCTGCATTGCTCGGGCTCTTGCCGTTGAGCCGGAATTTATTGTTTGTGATGAACCTGTGTCAGCATTAGATGTGTCGATTCAAGCCCAGATCGTAAATCTTTTACAGGACCTGCAAAAAGAATTAGGTTTGACTTATTTATTCATAGCCCATGATTTAAAAGTTGTAGAACATATTTCTACTCATGTGGCAGTCATGTATTTGGGTAAGATAGTAGAAATGTCGACCGCTGAAGATCTTTACAACAATCCGAAACATCCGTACACCCAGGCCTTACTTTCTGCGATACCCATGCCCGATCCTGATTATCGTAAAAAAAGGACGATTTTAAAGGGAGATGTACCCTCGCCAATTCACCCTCCCTCGGGCTGCCAATTTCATCCGCGGTGCCCAGTGATGAGGGAGCGGTGTAAAGTAGACGTGCCGGAACTGCGTGGCATTAGCCATCCAGTTTCTTGTCATTTCGCCGAATGACCTACGAATTGTATTGATTAAGCAAGCTCAGGGCGGATCTTTCTTACTTCGTCTACTACTTTACGAATATCCTGAGCGCGATCTTTATGGGCGATTAAGATCGCATCGCCATGTTCTACTACAATAAGGTCGTTTACACCTAAGAGAGATGTCAGGCGGCCTGGAGTGTCGACAATATTGCCGCTAGATTCTATGGCGAGTATATCCCCGGCAGTTACTACGTTCTGACCTCTGCGGGCATCTAAGAGGTCAGCTACATTTTCAAGAGAAGTCCAACTTCCTAGGTCGTCCCAACCACAATCGAGAGTAAAGGTGACTACATTCTTCGCTTTTTCCATGATTCCATAATCTATGGAGGTTGCAGTCATGTTGGGGTAGGCGTCCTCGATTTTTCCTTTAGAGGTCTCCCAAGCTTTTTTCATTTCTGGCATATAAAGATCAAAAGCCTGTAGAATTGAATCGACTCTCCAGATAAACATTCCACCATTCCAAAGATAATTGCCAGATGCCAGGAATTCATGGGCACGGACCAGGTTTGGTTTTTCCACGAAAGCTTCTACCTTCTGGGGCGCGTGGGCTTTAGCAGGGGAAGGGTCAGTTTTTAAATAGCCATAGCCAGTTTCCGGGCGAACGGGTTTAATTCCTAAAGTGACAAGATCGCCATGTTCTTCAGCCCAAAGAATCGCATCTTTAACTGTGGCGGTGAATTTATTTGGATTGGCCATGTAGTGATCGGCAGGCATCACAAGCATGATCCCTTTTGGATTCTCTTTTTCAATGACTTTAGCTGCCCAATAGATGCAAGGAGCGGTATTACGCCCCTGAGGTTCTCCGAGAACCTTTGCCTCGAGTTTCTCCAGTTCAATAGCATCCTTTAAGGCTTGGGTGGTCACAATGAGTCTTTGACCAGGAGGAACAAGAGTTATGAAGCGAGATACTGTTTGGGCTAGAAGAGTGCTGGTTCCAAAGGTGAGAAGCTGTTTAGGACGCTTTGAGGTGCTTTTAGGCCAAAATCTTGTTCCACTTCCGCCCGCGATTATAACTAAATAAGAATTATTGGAGGACATAAAAAGTACTTCCTTGGGGGAGCTATTTGCCAGCTCGGCCGTAACCATCTTCCAGTCGAACTACATCGTTAAGTTCGGGAGTTGAAACTTCAATCACGTCACAATCTTCTAAAGCGATCATTCGATGTTTACGGCCGACCGGGACATGGTGGGCTTCTCCAGGGTTAAGAATAGTTTCTTCTAGGTCCCCAGAACTGTTCTCAAATATAAAATTCATTTTTCCAGATTTGAGAAAAATAGTTTCTTCCTTAATCTGGTGATATTGAAGCGAGAGCATGTGACCTTTACGGATGTGAAGGATTTTGCCAACATATTTATCAGTTTGTGCCCAAATTAACTCGTAGCCCCATGGTTTCTCCGTGCGCGACATGTCTTGTTGAGATTTAAACATTTGATTTTAAGCTTAACAGAATTCCAGTTCAATCGTAAGAGTTTCATGCGAGACCTGCAACTCTCTAAAACATTTTTACTGGCGATCGATTTTGGACACGATAAAGGATTTAATTTTGTGCTGCGCAATATAAGACTTGCCAGCTTTTTCGGCAGCGAGCTTGGTTGAGTAGTTGCCCAAATAGAGTCGAAACCACTTTCCTTTTCCTTTTACATCTACTTCTTTCATGAAAGGTTTGAGCTCCAAGTGCGTGAGTTCAGAGATTTTTTTCTCTGCTTCTTTGAGCTTTGGAAAGGAACCCACTTGAATCACGTAAGGGGCGACTTCGGTATGAGATTCTTTTGTAGTTGGTGCAGCTTCTGTCTCCGTTTCATCGACAGAGCTAATTTTTCGATTCCCCTCTGTGGAAGGAGTGTCTTCATTTTCGGAGGTCGTTTGCTCTTCGGAATCAGAGCCGGTGTCATGACCTTTTGAATTTTCAGGGAGATCTATTTGGTAAGGGGCTTTTAAATGGATGCCAGTGCGAACAACTTCGTCATGAAGGGTTTGGTAAAGGGATTCTTCGAGGGCTTGCTGAGTTGCTTTGTTAGGACCTACCAATTCCTGAGCAGCAGGAACTTGGTCTGGAATAGCAGCCACGTGTTTTGCGACAAGCTCTGCACTGGCCTCTGCAGGAGTGCCTACATCTTTTCCCAAGTGAATGCCAAGCGTGAAGGTGAACAGGGCTGTGACAAGGCATAAGGTGGTGAGAACGACCATTTCACGGCGGTCATAGATAAATAGTCTTTGGAGAGGACTAAAAGGAGATTTCATATAAGGGACTTACAAAAGTATAATAATTTCGTTGCATACTGTCAACCGGGTAAAAGTCCAGAATCCAGCGCCTAAGTCTAGAAAAGCTACGCTTCCACCTTCAATTGAGCCATTATTTTGGCGCAGTTCTTCCAATAACTCCTTCATAAGGAGAATTTATCAGAAATGCGTTTACTCGATGAAAAAGGACAGGGGCTCACGGAATACATTACCTTACTTGTACTTGTATCGTTGGTAGCAGTGGGAGCTGCTAAATCGGTCGGAACTACGGTTCGGAATAAATTAGAAACTGCCCGAAGGCATATCAATCAGGATATCAATTTCGATGATGTTAGATAAAGCCCTGCGGGCTCTTTTTTTAATCCTATTCATCTGAGGCTGGGATATGAGAATCGGCAATTCCGGCCAGGCTCTGGCCGAATTTATATATTTCTCGGTTTGTTCTGCGAGCATTGTGGGAACTGCTGGATTTATTTTGAAGCAGGAATGGGACCGTAGCAAATGTGCTTACCTCGTATTTGAGTACACTCATAATTATCTGGTTCACCCGGATACAGTAGTCGCGGAAATACCTTTTTCTAAATCAAGCCTTCGGCGCTCGGGCATGTCAGATTTTGCTTTTCATATTGAGGCCCACTCTCATCAAATTATCGGAACTGGGCAGTGCGGGAACCATATTGAAAAAGTGAGGCTACCTATGCTGGAGACAGCAACGTGGTGAGTAATACGAAAGGAGGACTGCATGTTCCCCTCCTTTTAGCTGTTTTTCTTATTTCGGTTTCCGGATTACGAATCTGGGCGTTCCTCAGAAATTGGCGATTTTTAGTTGAAACACAGCTTCGATTGGATCGTTGTGTCGGAAAGGTCGCTCAAGAGTTTAGAGACTCCCTCAATTCAATTGAGATAAGTAATCAAAGAATTAAAAAGCTGAGGATAGCGATTGAGATGGCTCAGCTAGAGCCAGGAGTAATTCCGCCACTTCAAGCTGTTCTGATTGCACAGGTAACAAAGCAGGAGCTGATAAGGGCAAAATGGGATTTCAAGCGGGGGTACTGGTTAGTGTCTCAAGGTTGTGGAAATTCAAAGGATATCGCTTATCCCTTGCCGGCATTCAAATTTATTAGAAATCCTCCAGACTTGGTGGGACCCCAGGCCTTGATCTGGGAGGAAATCATGCTTGAGAAATTTGAATTCCAGGTAAGCCATCGACCCCGTTATGCAGCAGCAATTGTGGAGGGAGGGCTGGATGAGAAGTGGAAAGCAACTTGGAGTGCTCCCCACAAGCTTAGCTGGACAAATTTTCATTGAGGCTTGTTTATGGTGTTTTTTAATCGTTTCAATTTGCCTCGGCTTAAGACTTGGACTGCGAGAAGAGTACGAGCGGTATCAAAAAGTCTTACGCAACTTTGCGGACGTCACCGAACAAGACTTGTCGGCATCGCCTATTTTGCGATTTCGGTAGTTTTGGGTTTTGCGGCTTTTACTCTTTCTCGTGAAGAAGCAATCGAGTATTGGGAACGGACTTTTCTTCCTTCCGAACGAGTGATCCATTTTGCTCTTGGTAGCCGAGGGTTAATTCCTGCAACCGAAGGGTATCACTCTCAAAAGGCTTTAAGATCACTCCCTTCAAGTTTAGATGAAAAGGGCTCGTTCTGGCTCAATACTGACCCGGTCTGGGTAGCTGTTTTTCTACCGTCTGATAAGGATTTCGGTATCCATGCGGTGGCTTATTGTCACGATTGCAAAAATTTTCCAAGAAACTGGCAACCGATGGGAATCGGGTGGCGCGCGATGGATAAGGTGATAGAGCAGATTGATAAAGGTTTGAGGCACCGAAAAGACGTTAAAAGGGTGCTTTTGCCGAAATTTCAA
Source organism: Bdellovibrionia bacterium (assembly GCA_039916675.1). Classification (GTDB taxonomy): domain Bacteria; phylum Bdellovibrionota; class UBA1018; order UBA1018; family UBA1018; genus JBDSKY01. Next base: position 4,942 of record JBDSKY010000104.1, on the reverse strand, counting down.
GATGACCCAAGGGAAATAGTATACTGACTTGAATTTCTACGCCCTCTAGGCTTGACATGAGCCGATACTCAGGCTTTACTCACGTTTATGACGCAACAACCATTATCTATTTTAACAGTGGGTTCCCTTGCCTTTGATACCATTCAGACTCCAGCTGGGAAAGCGGATCAAGTTTTGGGTGGATCGGGTAATTATTTCTCTATTGCGGCTTCATTTTACTGCCCCGTTGAAGTGGTTGGCGTAGTGGGTGAAGACTTTCCCCAGGCTCATTTGGATTGGTTGTCAACCCGCAAGATTGATGTGTCCGGCATCCAAATTGCCAAGGGTAAGACTTTTCATTGGGTTGGATCTTATGACCAAAATTTGAATGAAGCGAAGACTTTGTCCACCGCTCTCAATGTGTTTGAGCACTTTGATCCAAGTTTGAGCGCAAACCACAGTAAGGCCCCTTATCTATTTTTGGCAAATATTGATCCTGTTTTGCAACAACGTGTTTTGGATCAAGTTGAGTCTCCTCGGTTAGTGGCATGCGATAGTATGAATTTTTGGATCGCAGGTAAACCAGAGGAGTTGAAAGCAACTCTTAAACGAGTTGATATTCTGTCTTTGAATGAAGGCGAAGCCTACTTGCTTTCTGGAGAAAAAAATATTCTGAAGGCAGCAGATTCAATCCGCAAAATGGGTCCTTCCGTTTTAGTGATTAAGCGTGGAGAGTACGGAGCAATGTTATTCACTTCGGCTGGCGTTTTCTTGGCCCCTGCGTTTCCAGTAACAGGCGTCGTTGATCCGACTGGCGCAGGAGATAGCTTTGCAGGTGCCTTTATGGGATATCTTGCCCAAGCAGGAGCTCATCGCGATATGGCTAAATCAAGTCCGAAGAATTGGAATCAACTTTTGCGAAGAGCGGTCTTGGCTGGTTCTGTCATGGCAAGCTTCACTGTAGAAGACTTTAGTTTCCGTCGCATGGCAAAATTGGACAACAAAGAACTCGTTGAAAGGCAGACAGCTTTAGCTGAAATGATTAGCTTGAGCTGAGCGTCAGCGATTATTTTTGAGACTGTTGTCAGGGTTTTGCGCGATCTGCGGAACCCAGTTAAAATGAGTCCAAGCAATAATAGTCCAGTTCCCCAAGTGAATATGGGGTGAATGTTTCCAAAAATGCGACCGCTATGAATGGGATAAAGAGAGTGAATCCAACTCGACTTTGTGCTCATGATCTTGGTGATTTGGCTGGTATTAAGATCCAAATAGATCCGAGAATTGTCTCTAAAATAAAAGAGAGCATCATGTTCTGGCGCTCGCGGAAAATAAATTCCTCGTAGTTGAGAGTCTGAGCGGGCCGCGAGGGTCTGATAAATGATCTTGTCGATGGCCGGAAGGGATGCTGTGCTTGCTTTTTTATCTTGAGTAACAGGAATGAAAGGCTTTGTAGAGTTAGCGGGTAATGGATCAAAGGTTTGTATTAAGTCTTTGTTGAAATTCATCAATGAGCCACTTAGACCCATAAAGGAAATCAGAAAACCTCCAAAAAACCCTGCTGAACGATGGAAGGCTAACGATTTGGTTTTATTTTTTTTAAAAAACCAGGGTTGGTTGGTGAGTTTCACTTTCTGAATGCGAATGAGAACGCCTGTTGGCCAAAGTAAAAATAAAAGAACTCCTAAAATACTGATGAAAACCTTGCCGGAGACCCCCGCTATAGTGCCCCGGTGGATTTTTAATATCCAGGAGAACATTTCAAATCGGGTTGTATCAGCATCCGCAAGAATAGCACCTGTTTCGGGATCAGAAAAAAACACTTGGTCCTTGCTTGAAGTTGGCGTGCTCCAAACTGAACGTAGAGACTGACTTGAATCCAGCGGTAAGAAAATAGATTTAACTGCGGAATTAGGATGCGAAGCAATAATCTTCGATAGGGCCTGATCCACAGAGGCAGTCTCTCGGCGAATTCCTTGTTCTAATTTGTAGGGCGGCTGCGAGTACACTAGGGAATCCTGAAGACCTAAAGCCATTCCGGTTATCGAAATAATGGCAATGGGCAGAGCTAAAAAAGATCCCAAGAGTGTGTGAAGATCAAAAGAGTTCAGCTGAACCTCCTCCCTAAATCGTTTAACGGATTGGGGATGCTCATGTAGGATGCTTTACTGTCTGTCGTTCGAGTGAATCTAGTCAGCAAGTTTGCTTTCGCTGGAAGCGACTCTCCCTGTAAAAGACTTTCAATCGATCGTTTCAGCTCAGCGTTTAGTGATTTTGAAGCATGGTGAATCAGAGTTTCTTTTAAAATCCGCCAGAGTTTAGTTTCTAGTTGAGCATTCTTAAAAGCTAGCTGGTAAATTGCTTCACAAAGATGGTTCACAAGGAGGCAATAGATAAAGCGCTTCCAGGCCTGGGTCGGGTCGTAAGTAAACTCATCTATTACTCTTTTGGGAGCGCTTTGAAGCAGTTTCTCAGAGCGGGTGCTGGCAATGATCCTGGTATTATCAAAATCTCGGATCCAGATTCCGGTAGGGGTGCCGTTCTGAAGTCCGACTAATGAGTTTTGAAGGTGCGGTTCAAACATCACGCCCTCTTCAAAAAATAGATCAAAAAGAGGTCTAACGAGAAGGTCCAGATATTGTGTGAACCAGGTTTCTCGGTCATTCGGAATTACCTCAGAGATCCGTGATCTTCCTAAAGACTGATTGCCAAATAGACTTCCAGTAAGGAGAACTGATGCATCAGGCGAAATTTCTTGATCAAAAGTCGTTCTCAGCAACATACCGAAACCATCGGTTACGATTAGATTCGGTTCAGGGTCAGTCGGGCTAAAATTCGCAGTAATAAAAGCGGGTTCGTCCAATACATGAAAATGTGGATAACGTTTTTGAAAATCATTTTTTAGTGAGGAGATAATTCTGCTTACTGCAATTGAGCCCTGTAATTCATGAAGAGCGTTTCGGCGAATGCAGTTAGTAATCCGAACATTTAAAGATAATTTATAAAAATAGGGATTTTCATGGGAAAATAGCGTCCTGACCGAAGAAGTAGCAAAATACGGCATTCCGCTTGCTCCTAAATACCTCAGCTTATCTTGGCTTAACGCCTCCTGGACTACGGGAAGTTGGAGTAAGTATTTCGCTTGCCACGGATGGCTTGGCAAAACCGCAAAATCAGAATCTACTTCGCTAATTTGAGGGCTGTACTTGCGTGTGATTTGATCACACGTTTCTGGAAGAAGACTTTCTTGTAGAAGAAATTCTTTACGAATAAGAAAGTAATCCAGTTGGAAATTAGCCTTAAACTCGGGAGAATATTTTTTTATTTCTTCCTCTGCAAAGCCGAGTCGGCTTTTAGGACTTGGGTGAAAGGGATGACCAAAAACCAAAGCCTGCTCTGATTCAATAAAGCTTGATTGTGCATTTGATAATGAGGACAAATAAGAAGGAGACGCTAAAGTAGGATCTCCTTTCTCAAAAATATACTGACTCACTCTCAAGCTATCCTGGATATGGACAAGGAAATCGGGCTCCGGATGTGCCTGATAAAAGTGATTGAGTTCATCATATATAAATCGGGCTAATAACAAAGGCGTAATACGAGCCCAGGCTGAGTCAGACTTCTTATAAAAGCAAAGTCCAAGATATTCGTGCACTCCTGTTAGAGACGCCTCTGCATTCACAGCAACAGCTAAGTCGACAGCGATATGCGAAAATTTGATACAAAGTAGGGACCCCTTATGATCCTCGACCTTCGCGCGAAGTTCATCTGGACAGGCATCCACTTGACCAGGATTCTTCAAATTAAAATTTCCAAGAATAATGGGGGTCGAGTGGCTAAAAGATGAGGCAAGTTCACGGCAATAACATTTTATTAAATGATTGATCGCTTGCTCATTTGGATCAAAAATCCAATTTAGACCAAGAATAGAGAATTTATTTTTTTGCGGAAGTTCAGGTTCAAGGGACTGATTGTTTAGTTTCACGCTAAAATTTCCTTTCGTTGCGAAACGGCCAGGTATCCCAAATAGACGACTGTTAGGGCCAATGCGCTTGAGCTTAAATAAAATAAGGAGTTAACATTGAAACGACTCATAGTTATACTCGCGATAAGTCCACCTACCACATTACTAAGGCGCACAGAACCTTCCAGGCGGCCGAAAAGGCCCCCTGATGTCTTGGCGTCGGCAAATTTAGCAATCATAAGATGGATGTTAATGAAAATGACGGTCATAGAGACACCAGACAAAAGTCTATAGCTCATGAGGAGAATGAGTGATTTGGCTTGCGCTTGACCCAGTACTGAAATGGCCTGGATCGCAAATGCGCCGATTAGTGTCTCTAAGATGCGGTTTCGACTAAGAATTTTTGTAAGAGGAGCCGCGCAGGCCAGGTATGCCAGATGGGGGAGGCCAAAGATTAGTCCTAACTGACCATGGGATAAAAACGAGAATCGTTGACTAATAGCTAAGTTAAAATAGGGAGAAACCATTACGGCGGACATACCAAAAATAAACTGCAGCGCCATAACTAACTGGGGAGTTATAAAGCTGTTCGTAGCTACTGGGATTTTTGCCACGAACGCTGGAGCTGCTGTTTTCTTTCGTGGAATAGATTGAGCTTGCGAGATGTTATCGGGCGGAAGAAACGCGGTCATCGCCACTGAAAATAAAGGTAAAATAGCCAAATATCGGTAAATTTCTACGGGAGATGAGGAATCCATAAAGAATCCGACTAAAAATGGCCCGAATACTAAAGCAGCACGAGCAGATGCTTCCATCCAGGTCAGTCCTTGAGCTAAAGTTTCCCCCTTTAAAAAGGTTGCAAGATAAGCCTTGGATGCAGCAAAGGTTCCTCCAAGTAAGCCTTGAACCAAAAGCGCCAGAAAAAATTGGAATGGAGTTTGTGCGTATCCGGCAAAGAGGAAGCTCAAGGTTAAACCCAGTTGAGCTCTGAGAAGAAGGCGC
>JBDSKY010000103.1:0-4171 GCA_039916675.1 Bdellovibrionia bacterium | reverse complement strand
GATTGAATTTTGATCTTTTGTCAGATCGAAGAGAATTCAAAAACTATCAAAACTTACCTCTGGGTCCTGATTGTAGGATTCTTTTTATTGATGAAATTCAGAAACTCAGTGGTTGGAGAAATCTTCTCAAAGGTTATTTCGAAAAATTCAAAAAAACCCAGTTTATTGTGAGCGGAAGTGCGGCATTTGAACTCCTGCGAGGAGATCGAGGGGATAGCTTGGCCGGACGTACGGTCCCTATCCGTCTAGAACCCTTAACTTTTCGAGAATATTTATTTAGTGTTGAAGACCCTTCCGGGCTGCCATCACCGTTAACCCTGAGTATTACAAAGAATATACAAAATCTTAAACCCTTAATATTCCCGAACCTCCGGAAACATTGGGAGAATTATTTTCTTTTTGGCGGTTTTCCAGAACTCCTTTCCCATCAGAATCTGAAACGTACGTCCATCTGGCTCAGGGAGTATATCAACGCCTTGCTTACTAAAGACCTGCGAGATCTCCAAGGTCTTAAGGATACGGAGCGAGTAGAGCAGGTTCTATCTCTTATTTTGGAATCTACTGGTTCTACCTATTCTCTTCGTAGTCTCAGTGAAACAGTGCTTTGCTCACCGAATACTATCAAATCTGATATCCTCGCACTGAAGAAACTACTCTGGGGCTTCGAGCTTTCTTCGTCACAAAAGTCAATTGCAAGAACACTTCAAAGGCCAAAGAAACTCTATCCGGTAGATTGGATCCTTCAATCCTGGATTCCTCATCCCTCGAGTGGTGCCGTGTTCGAAAATGCTGTGATTTGTGCTCTTCATCGCCACTGTGGCTTTGAAAATTTCACTCGAGTTCGTCCTCTGAATTTGAATTATTTTCAAAACTATGCAAACCAGGAAATTGATGCGGTGATCGAAGAAGGAAAGAAAGCGCTCATAACAATAGAAATTAAATTGAAAGCCAAAAGCGAGCACTTTTCACAATTAGAAAATTTAAGAGAAAAGCTGCAGGCACCTTATGCCGTCTTAGTTACCAATATTCCAGGGGTGTTTGAATGGATTAACCCACAACTGCTTCACATCAGTGTGGAACAGTGGTGTGGTTTGCTATTCTAAATTCCGACTGAATTCCTGTAGAATCGGGAAGAGCCATTAGAAATCTGTATCTAGTGCGCTTTTAGAATTGAATGGTGGCCTCTCCGAGACTCGAACTCGGACACCCGTGAAGGCGGTGGATTTTGAGTCCACTGCGTCTACCAATTCCGCCAAGAGGCCACTTTACTACTCCAGGCGCTTGGTAGAACACCTGGTTGAATTGAGATAAACGCACCTATTTAAAGTACATTTAAGCCACTTCTTAACTCAGTCCATCTCATCTGTCTAGACAAAGCTGAAGCCTAAATTAGCCAATCCCAGTTATCCAGTTTTAAGAACCCTTGAGCACTCAAAGTGTAAGTGGCCCCCAAAGGAAGGGCAGATACTGCGGGACCGTGGCCCACCGGAAGACCGAAAGCCACAGGAACGCCTAAACGATCACCAAACTCCGTGAAGATTTTTTGTAAGGTGGCAAGTTCATTCATTGTTTTTCGCAGAGGGCGCAACTCTTTAGCTTCTGGGGCTTTCAAAACTCTGGATTTCAGTTTTGGACTAGGAGCACTCTTTAACACCGAAGGAACAAGGTCTCGACAATTAAGAAAGTTCCCCAAAACCACAGCCTTGATCCCTTTCAGACTACCGGTATTCAGAAGGTGCTGAAGCATCCGATCGATCCGATACAAGTTCTCATCCACGTCCTCCAGAAAGAGAATATGACCTTTCACAGCTGGCTGAAATCGAGTTCCAATGAGGCAATTCCAGACTGCTAAGTTCCCCCCCATTAAAGGCCCATGAATGGGGGCAGTAGGAGGATTTGTCCAAAATTTCAACTGAGTCTTTGCCCAAGGTGCTTCCACGTTTTGCCCTTCGATCCACCCGGACATGGCAAGCCAATCAGATTTCGGTAAGAGACTAAATTTTCTCATACTCGGCATAGGGGCATGCAAAGTGGACCACCCCCAATAAGAGCGAACATATTCCATTAATGCAGTCGCATCAGAATATCCAACCAAGAGCTTCTTCTTCGGGACGCCAGAATCAAGCGCGAGCTTTTGTAAAATAGGCAAGAGGCGAGTAGAACCGTGTCCGCCTCGAGCACACCAAATGACCTGGTGGTCCGGGCATTTAGCATACTCAAAAAACGCAGCAGCCCGTTCCTCATCGGTACCGGCAAAAAAAAGATGGCTCAGGTAACATTGAGAATGAATATCGACTTTAAAACCCTCTTCGCGAATCCTCTCCACTCCCAACTTAAGCTCGACCCGAGGGACTTTAGAAGAAGGAGCAACAACTCCAATACGCTTAGAACGTTTTACGGTGGTTTTTGATTTCATCAAATATTACGGTATTCCTTAAGAGGAAAGGGTTCAAGAAAATGTCTTTTGGGACGTTAAAATTTAGATTTAGAATCTTAACCAAGGAAGATAAAGATCGTTCATCGCCAGGACAATTCCAGTAATCACGGACCAGCTAAAGGTTAGAAACAGGAAAAAGAGACCGCTCCAAAATGTAAAAGGTTTCTTCCTGGTAGCGGTAGCTCCAAAGAAGCCTTTTGGCCTAAGTAGAAGAAAAATCGTCAACAACATCAGAATAGCCTGAACTGCCAGAGTAAAAATAATTGCGTTAGACACGATGTATATCCTCCCTAGGATTCATTATTCCAAGGACAGCGCTTGAACTAACTTTTTGATACTGAGTGAGTCATGCACTGAAACCCAAAAAACGGATTGAGCATCCACTCCCAGATTTTCCAGCTCCCGGGTTGCTTCCTTTTTGCGTTTTGCTCTTTCAGATTGAGTTTTTAGCGTATCTGACTTTGCAAAAACAAAGGTAATAGGAACACCCAACGAGACCAAAAATCCAATCGCCTGCAAATCAACTGGTGTAGGTCCATGACGAGCATCGAGGAGAACAACCGCTCTCTCCAGATTCTCGTCTGTTTTCAAGTAAGCTTCAATGAATTTTTCCCAACGCTCACGCTCCACCTTTGCGGCCTTCGCGTATCCGTAACCTGGCAGATCGGCGATAATTTTTTTTGCATCTTTCCATTGATAGAAATGGATGGCTCGGGTTTTACCTGGCTGACTACTCGTCCGAGCCAGTACTGCTCCGAGCACGCAATTGATCAGGGTACTTTTTCCAACATTGGAGCGCCCTACCATGGCAATTCGGGGTTCCCCGTGCCCTTTTAAAAACTGGCCCGTAAACAGGCCCTTAATTTGTGAAGTGTCCGCCAAGGTCAGTAAAAATTCAGGTCGCATAATGATCCCATCAGATCCATTGTGGACCTGCCAGTTCTGTTTTTGAACTCTATTAGACTTAACTCATTTTGCCGCTCGAATCACGGCTTATACAGCAATGTCGCGGGAATCCCCCTTTGAGCTGACCTAATTTTCACTATTTGACGCGCTGGTACATAAATTGCTCTAGATCCGGACTGAACTTAAAACAAGGAGAGAGTAAAATGATTTGGAATCTTAAAGTAAATGAGCCCTCAGGGGAGATCCGCAATATTCGACTTCAAGGATCAATGACTATCGGTCGCGGGGTACAGTCCAACTTAATCTTAAGGGATCCTACCGTGGCAGGGGAAGCTGCTCAGCTTTGGCAAGACAATACACAGGACAATTCACTCGATCATTCAATGAAATCATCGGTATTTTGGTTAAAGATTCCCACACATTCCCCGCCAGGACAGCTAGGGGGCATGGCGGTGCGGGAAGTTCAATTCCCTATAGGCATCCCCTTGCAGCTGGGAGAAACTCATTTGACTATTGAACCTCAAATTTCGGGCAGAGAACTACCGAGCGCCCCGGTTAATTCTCAACCCTGGCTCACCTGTGCTGAATCAGGAAAGGAACTTCTTTGGATGGCGAGAAAAACTGCACTCACACCCCTCTCGATTTACCTCGCCGGCGAAACAGGCACAGGTAAGGAGGTCCTTTCTCACCTGATTCATACATGGAGTGATCGTAAATCAGGCCCCTTCGTACCACTCAATTGTGGTGCCCTACCTCCTTCGCTTGTCGAAAGTGAACTGTTTGGGCACGTAAAAGGAGCATTCACGGGGGCAATCCATCATCGTCCGG
>JBDSKY010000102.1:0-2830 GCA_039916675.1 Bdellovibrionia bacterium | reverse complement strand
ACCACTCAAGTTTTTTACAAAATCCTCTCCTCCGGCTGATGCCGAGGAACAAAACATAAGGGATGCTAGTATTGCAAAGGGGTAGGTATGCTGAAAAATTTTGTATTTGTGATGGGTCATTTTATCTTTCCTTTATAGTTTGCCGTATATGATAATGAGAGTCATTCTCATAATACAGACTATTTGTAAAGATTGTATTGGATGAGAATTTCATTTTATGGTTCCAAATTTGCGACCACGCGTTGGATGGTGCGTTCGAGAGTAAGGGCGTGGGATCCTATTTTCAGATAGGCCTTGCGCTGGGGTTATCTAAAGTAGGTAGAAAAATATCGTGCGGAGGAGGAGAGGTTTGATGCCCCAGGTCTTCCAATTCTCGCGCTGTGGTACCTAATCCGGGAAGACTTTTAATCCTGTTAAACTTATTACTATAGATTTGATGGATTCGTTGCTTTCCAAAATAATTGAGAATTGAGGTAGGGCAATCGTACCAGCTACTGGATTTATAACCCTGTTGCAATATCCAGTCTTGTGTGAATTTTGGGAAATGTCGTAATAAACCCGAAGGCAATAAGGTACAGCCTTCATCCGTCCAGCCTGCGTGAAGCCGATGAGTATGCAGCAGGATTCTTTGGCGAGTGTTGGGATCAGAATTACGATTAACACTGGAATTCGGGCTACACCGAGGAGCATGCTCGAACCAGATGATTTCAGAATTGTGCATCTCAGTATAACCGCGGCGATCTAGTTCAAGCGATAACGATCCGAAAGCAGGCGAAGGGGCGGAGGTAGGTTCATCAAATGGCATCATGATTGAAGAAATCTCGCCTGCTGCGAGAACTGCGCAGACTCCGGGCGTTGATTTAAGGTGGCTTCCTAATTCGCGATAGGTGCCATGTTCCTTCCAGAGATCTGCTCGCAGTGCATGAAGGAAAATAAAACAATTCGCAATCACTGAAAGAATCAAAGACGACCAAAGAAGTTTGCGCCAGCGCCATTGAAACATACTGGCACCCAGAAATGCTGCCCACATTAGAAGTGTTTCGATGGGGATCATAAAACGGCCTTCTTTATGAGGAACTAAGAGATGACCGATCATATATACCAAAAGACATAGTGCCCAGAGCTGCGTCTGTCTCATGCCACGCCAGAATCCATAAAAACTGCTCATCAGCAGCGTAAATCCCAGTGGCAATAAAATTGGATAGGTGCGCCAGTTCCAAGAAAATACCTCGAGGTACTCTTCGATTCCTTTTTTGCCGAACACCTGAGTCCCGGAGCCAGTAAAAATATTATATTGCAGGTACATCCAAAAGCTTTCCCAAGGTCGGCCATAAATGACCATGTCAGCTGCCCCAAAAGCTATCGTTCCAATTGTTGCGCCTGCGAGAAAACGGACAAAGGTCGCGCGAGATTTAAAGAGCACAAAACAAAAAATCGTCGCAGAAAGTAAAATCGATGGATATCGAAAAGCAGCAATTGCAATCGATGCAAATCCTCCCAGGAGCCAGTAGCCATTGACGATACATCCGAGTGCCGCCCAAAATGCGATTTCAGATAGATGTTCCGCTCGAGGACTCACCGCTTCATAAATGGTAAACCAGGGTAGGAGAAGTAGAGCTAGGCTCCAGTTTTTAGCTCTTGTAGACAAGGTTCGAGCTATAGGATCTTTTTTTAGAAGTTGGATCCAGCCCCAGAGTATTAAAAGGTCAAGAAGTCCTGAGAGCAAGTTTGTGCCAAAGACTCTGAGATCAATGGAGGAGGGAGACAAAGAATGGGTGACTTTAAGAACTCCAGCGAGAAGAGTAGGCCAGGTCAAATTTCGGAGGTGAAGACCGATCTCCTGACTATGGACTCCAAATCCGTGTGCAATAATATTTGCAGGCTCAAAAGTCTGACACCACTCGTCAGGATGAAACCAATGAGAATGGGTTACAGATGCTAAAATACGGGTAGTCAATGCAAAGAGAAGCCAGCTCCAGATTGGAAGTGTTTGAGATGGCTTAGGAAATTCAGGCTCATTCATGAGGACAGAATAAATCTTGCAGACCTTGAGCGGTAGGAGAATATTCGAAATGTTTAAAACAAAAATAGATTTATCAGAACCAATTAGGTCCAAAGTCGTTGAAATGTTGAACCAAAGAGTGGCCGAATGTATTGATCTGACACTTCAAGCAAAGCAAGCTCATTGGAATGTGAAAGGTCCCAACTTTAGGTCCCTCCATAAGTTATTTGATACTGTTTCCTCAGGAGTTCAAAAAAGTGGAGATCTTCTGGCCGAGCGTCTAGTGCAGTTAGGGGGAATCGCGATGGGGACTGTCGAGGCGGTTATTGATCAGAGTCGCCTTCAAGCCTACCCATTAACGATTATGGAAGAAGCCGACCACTTGGACGCACTGAGTACTTCAATTGCGTCTTGTGGAAAGGCGATGAGAGAGTCTATAGACGCCGCTGTCGAATGGAAAGATGAGGGCACCTCTGACCTCCTTCTAAGAACCTCTCAGAAGTTAGACAAATATCTCTGGATGGTCGAGGCTCATCTCCAAGGCCGAACCGGTGAGCTTAGCGCACTGGAAAAAGAAGAAAGACGCTTACAGTCTAGGCAATTGAAATCTGCGTCGGGTGGCTAGATATTCTGTATTTTTCTGGTAAGCTCGCCGGCTATGCGTACTTCGGCCTTATCCAAAGTGATTCGACTGCTTCAAATAGCCCATAATGCTAATGAAAATTCACAAAACGTGAACTCACTTTTGGAACGAGCCGAAGAGCGAATTGAAGAAGAAAAAAATCATAAAAAACTTTTAAGTCGGCGTGAAATATTGAAATTGTCCGA
>JBDSKY010000101.1:0-6247 GCA_039916675.1 Bdellovibrionia bacterium | reverse complement strand
GATACGGAAAAATTAGAAGCACCCCGGAGAAAAGTCTTGGCAAATTTAGCTGACCACGGCCTCAAGGAAATTGAGGCTCTTCGTGCCGACTATGTAGATGCGGCTAGACTAGAATCTAGGATTCAAGAAGAGAAGCAGCAGCTAGCTTACCTTTTTCACGATCTTAAGGAGCAAGAAAGCGTTTTAGAATTAAATCGACATCTTAGGATTGATTTTTTGAAAAAAAAACAACAAGAAAGAGTAGCTCAGCTTGAAAACTACCGTAGACTTAAAAATGCTGAAGCTCAGGTAGAGAATCTAATCGGTCAATTCAATGCTAGGCGCGAATTAGAGCGTAATGAAGAGACTGAAAGAATAGCCTCAAGAGAGATGATGCAAGGAATTTTTTCTAGATTGAAGGGTAAGTTGCCCTATCCGGTCAATGGAGGAAAGGTAGTTGCAAATTTTGGAAGGGCTTTCGATGCTCAGTCCGGACTTTATATTTTTAAAAAAGGAGTGGACATCGAAGTTGGCAAAAGTGAACCAGTAAGAGCAATTGCAGCTGGTAAAATAGCTTACGCTGGCGAGCTACCTCACTATGGCCAGGTGGTGATAGTTGATCATGGAGACCATTTTTACTCATTATGTGCTCATTTGGGTAAAATCTCTAAAAAGGCCACTGAATCTGTAGGTGCTGGGGACCTTTTAGGATTAACGGGAGACTTAAACGCTCCACTTTATTTTGAAATTCGAGCACGAAACGTTGCAGTGAACCCATTGCAGTGGGTCTTTAATTAGATTAGCCTGGGGAATATATGATCCAATTTGCGAAAAAAGTTTCAGTACTAGGATTCGTTGTAATCGTTTCTAGCGTCGGCATTGGAGTCGGACAAAATCTGACTCGCCGGGCGGCCGAATTTCAACTCGCAAGAGCTTCCTCTTCTGAAAGCTCATTGCCGGCGGCGCAACAGGACCGATATGAGAATCTGGAACTCTTTAATCGAGTTTTACATTTTGTCGAAGCTAACTATGTCGATGAAGTGAAAAACAAGAATCTGATTGAAGGGGCGATCAAAGGGATGTTGGAAACATTAGATCCTCATTCCAGCTTTTTGAACGCAGAACTTTATAAGGACATGCAAACTGACACCAGCGGTAAGTTTGGAGGCCTGGGAATCGAAATTGGAATGAAGGATAATATTCTGACCATTCTTGCTCCCATCGAAGATACGCCGGCCTGGAAGGCGGGCTTAAAACCCAACGATCGAATTGTAAAAATCAATTCGGAATCCACCAAGGGAATGAATCTAATCGAAGCGGTTTCCAAAATGAGAGGTAAACCTAAAACCGACGTTAACTTATCTATCTATCGTGAAGGTTTTGATAAAATTAAAGACATCAAAGTAACGCGAGATATTATCAAGATTCAATCAGTGAAAAGCGAACCTCTCGAAGCAGGATATGGCTATGCACGCTTAACCACCTTTAATGAAAGTGCCGGTAAAGATTTGAAAAAAGCGATTGAAGAACTAGGAAAGAAAGCCAAATTGCGCGGCTTGGTCTTAGATCTTAGATACAATCCTGGCGGGCTTCTAGATCAAGCGGTTGAAGTAGCTTCGCTCTTCGTGGACGAGGGACCCATTGTTTCCACAATCGGAAGAAATCATGACCAGAAGGACGTGAAATATGCGCGTAAAGGTTTGGCATTTAAGGATTTCTCTGTAGCCATCCTGGTGAACTCAAGCACGGCCTCTGCTGCTGAAATCGTAGCAGGAGCGCTGCAGGACGATCATCGCGCTATTATTATGGGACAACCAACCTTTGGTAAAGGATCTGTTCAGACAGTTATACCTCTACCGCCTGACATGGGATTGAAGCTGACAATAGCTCGTTACTACACTCCAAGTGGCAGAAGTATTCAGGAAAAAGGTGTGGTCCCAGACATTTTACTCGAAGAATTCGACTCTAGGCTTTTGACCAAGGCAAAGATTAAACCTGAGCCTTTCCGAGAGAGAGATCTCAAGGGCCATATGCTCAATACAGATGAAGAAGGCGCGAAGGAATTCAAAAAAGAAGAGCTTGATGCTCTTGCAAAAGAACCCAAGAAAAAACTCGGCGATAAGGCCGACTCTTTATCTTCCAAAGATTCTAAAGATTCCAAGGATAAAGATGACGATGAAATGGTGCCTTTAAAGATGAACCCAAAAGAGGATTATCAGGTCAAACAGGCCCTGATTGCTCTGAAATCGTTTCAAATCTTTAAAAAGACCTCTGAATCAGGTAAAGAAGTTCCAAAACTAGAAGAAAAGATTGGAACAACTAAGCCACCGACAGCGGCTCAGAAGGAATAGGACTGAAAATAGCACCTGACAGAGATCATCATCAAAGGGATATGGGAGAGCTTCCCCTCTTTTCACAAGGACGGATGGAGCAGCCCAAACACTGGACAGTAACTGAGTTTACCAATAAAATGCGGGGCGTATTGGAACCCGCATTTTCTCAGGTTTGGGTTCAAGGCGAGATTAGTAATTATCGGCCTGCTGCTTCAGGGCACCTTTACTTTTCATTAAAAGATCAAGGGGCCTGCCTGTCTGCGGCGGTTTTTGGCTGGGGAGCTTCTCGGAAAAAGAGTTTTGATCTCAAGGATGGTCTTCAGGTTCTTTGTCGAGGTAAAATTTCAATTTATCCACCTCGTGGAAGCTACCAGCTCATCGTTGATCAAATCGAGCCTTTGGGGGCTGGAGCTTTACAAATTGCTTTTGAAAAATTAAAGGCGAAATTAGCGGCCGAAGGTTTATTCAGTCCTACATTGAAAAGACCCCTGCCTCCTTTTCCTACTCGTATTGTTGTGGTGACCTCCCCATCGGGGGCGGCCATTCAGGACATGTTGAACATTTTAAAGCGCCGTGCACCTCAAATTCAAGTTTTAGTGATTCCTGCTTTAATGCAGGGCGAAGAAGCCCCCAGGCAAGTAATTCGTGGCCTTGAGTTGGCTAATCGTCATGGCCTGGGCGATGTGATTGTTTTGGCTAGGGGCGGAGGAAGTATTGAGGACCTTTGGGGCTTTAATAGTGAAGATTTGGCCCGAGCTATTCGAAACTCCCAGTTGCCGGTAATCTCGGCAGTCGGACATGAGATTGATTTTACCATTTCAGATTTTGTTGCTGATTTAAGAGCGCCTACTCCGTCGGCTGCAGCCGAGATTTTAAGTGGCCATTGGGTTGAAGCCATTAGCCGATTTAAAGACGCCTCAATACGTCTTAAGGGAATCATGCAGAGGGATCTTGCTACTCGTAAGACTCTCTTGGCCCATATAGCGGCTCGAGTTGTAAGTCCGAAAGATCGTCTGCGAGAGCAGGCCCAAAAGGTTGACGAACTTCAGCTGAGACTGGAGAGATCTTTTAATGCTCACTTGGAGCGAAAGAAAAATCAACTCGAGCAACTTGCAGGTAAATTAGATGTTCTCTCTCCCCTTCGTGTTTTAAAAAGAGGGTACACCTTGGTTCGAGATCCTCTCAACGGAGCTGTTCTCAAGAGTGCAGAGGAAATTCATTCAGGCCAGGAGTTAAAAATTACATTTTATGACGGACAAAGGACAGCTCGCGCAATTTAAGAAAGATCAAAGAGGCGGACCTAAACTTTCTAGGTCAAGTTGGGCGCCGAACTTTATGTTATTAGCATTGAAACCGCTCGGGGTTTGTTTGTTGGTGGTCCACCTTGCGGGCTGTGCTACTTCTACTACTGCTGATGTTCCGGTCGCATCTAATCAGGTTGTTCAGTCTGGAGCGCAGCTGGAGTCGCCAATGAAGCTTCCGCTAGACATACGCGCTGAGTTATCTTCGGGAGAAGTTCCTGCAGGTACTTTGGTTTTGATTACTTTGCATCTTCCTGAGGGAGTACAGGCTCCGGCTGTGAATCAGGGTAATCAGGAAGATAGTTCTAATCAGGCAGTTTTTTCAGGTGAATTTGAGGGGACTTCTTTCTCATTTTTCACTGCTCCCGATTTAGGCCCTCAGGTCTATGAAGCAGTTCTTGGGATTCCCTACGAGCGAAAGCCTGGCAAGGCTGTGATTCAGGTGCGAGGGGAACAGAATCTCGAGATACCGTTTAAAGTAATAGATGGCCACTACCCCTCGGAAACTCTGCATGTAGACGGCCGAAGAGTGAACCCGACTAAGAAAAAAGATCTAATCCGTATTAAAAAAGAGTTTATGGAAGTGGCCGCAATTTATAAGAGAGTTACGCCAAAGAAGTATTGGTCCGGGCGCTTCTCCTATCCAATTCAAAGTTCTGTGACAAGCGTCTTTGGTGGCAAAAGAGTTTATAACGGGAGTTTGAAAAACTATCATCCGGGATTAGATCTAAAAGCCCCAATGAGAACGCCGGTGTATTCGCCAGCACCAGGGATTGTTGTGCTGGCTAAAAATCTTTTTTATACAGGAAATACCGTGATGATTGATCACGGCTACGGAGTCATTACGCTTTATGCACATATGACTGAATTGAAAGTAAAGAAAGACGATATAGTGGGTAAAGAAAGGCTCCTCGGGCTTTCTGGTAAAACGGGACGCGTTACTGGACCCCATCTTCATTGGCAAGCCGTCGTGAACCATGTGAAAGTAAATCCCATCGGCTTAACTGAGGTTATGCGATGATTCATTTCTTTAGCATGCTTTTAATTCTACTCTGCAGTTCGTCTGCTTTGGCCGCTCGAGCCGGGACGGTAGATGTCGAGGGAACTGAACTCTATCAGTTCGCGGATAAAAAATCCGTTGTTCTTATTAAGCTCCATAAGGGAACGAGGCTCACGGCGAGCAATGTTGCGACTTTAGGTTTTCATAAGGTGAGGTTGCAAAGTACTCTTGTGGGTTGGGTTTCTGAAAAGGCTTTGGTTTTGCAGCCTGTGATATTTTCTACTGGGCCCCTAAACAGTGAGAAGGCTCCATCTGGAGTCGTAGAATCGCCGGAGCTTCCGCCGCCTACTGCTCCTTAGGGCGATCTAGTTGGATTTGCTTTTCAGAATTTGGGAGATTTTTCTGATCGCCTCGGATGGAATGTCATAGGGGTAGTCGGACGGTAGGGGTTTTGAAGATCTTGCTAGGTGCTCCAACCATTCTTGGCCTAAGGGCCTGGTTAATTTGTTTTTGTCGGTGCAAGCGATGGTTGTCTCGAATTTTTTACTGGTCTGAATTCCATACCCTACTTTGAAGCCTGCTAAAATCATTGCTGATCTTACTGCGGTGGAAGATGTGTATGTCAGAAGAGTTGAGGTTTGTTTTGCTTTTCTGCGGGGTTCTGTTGTTTTGTATAGGCTGCTGAAGGTTCTGTAATTCCAAAGTTCTGGCGAGGACTTGGGCGAATAGAAGTCGAAGTAGATTAACTCCGGAGCAGGTAGTTGGCTTTCAAGTTCATAGCCCAGGAAGTTGCCTGTTCTAAGTTCCCATTTTATCGTTGCTCCTGATTGACTTTGAAAAGAGAAGCTTCGTTGGCTTTGATTATTTGTTGAAAGAAAGTTTTTACTTATGAGTTCGATTAGATTTTTGTTTTCTTTAAGGAAGGGCATTGTCTTTTCTTGAAGAAAAGGAAAATGCTGCTGATGGTTAAATGCGTATTTTAACCCTTCTATATCGCTTTCAAAACTAATGAGATGGACGTCTCTTGATTGTTCGTTGCTTACCAGTGAATGGGCTTGAATAAGGGCTAATGCATTTGCAGCTATTCCTAAGCCGATATCATAAATTATTAATGGCCCCGGTTCGTGTCTGCGGAGCCTCTCCTTCAGATTTGATTGCCCTACGTAGATGAGGTTTGCTTCTTCCCAAGGGCCTATTGAGGAATGCATGCTTTCGCCGAATGTAGAGTTCCGGACTGATTTTTGGCCATTGGGGAAGGATTCTATTTCATATGACATTTCTGCACTGTACAGTAGATTTTGCTTTTGGGTTCAAGTGTTTGGGACGCTAGTGAGGGCGGTTGCTTAGGAGTTTCAGGTACTTATCCGGTAAGTTTTTCCGTGAATTAGTAGGCTTACAACATCCTATGTGGTCGTTTTCATTTGTTTTTATTTTATACTTGTGTATAAAGTCAAAATCTTGGATTATAAGATAAAGACAATCAACTACTTTGCATGCGACCAAAAAAGCATGGGTGGGGGGATAGGATAGTGAGAATTCTAAATATAAAAATGGCAATAGTTCTGTGGAGCATAACGTATATTTTCAGCTCAATTCCTGTACAGGCTGTAATGAGGATGGCCCGTGTTGGTCCC